>NZ_JBFAHP010000022.1:0-140810 GCF_040654255.1 Streptomyces sp. NPDC050732 | reverse complement strand
TCCTCCAGCGCGCCCACCGCGCCCCGCGCTCGGCGCAGATGGCTGCGGGCCGCTTCCGGGCGGCCCAGCTTCACGTAGTCCGCGGCGAGGTTCAGCCCCACCGGCCGGTGGGGCGCCCCTCGCGCGTTCAGTGGGTGTGTCCTCCTTCGGGGGCGTCGGGTTCGAGGTCGGGTGCGGCGCAGTAGTCGACGCCGGATTCCGGGGAGACGAGTTCCCCGGAGATGGCGTCGGTGCAGTAGGCGTCGAAGACCTCGGCCGCGTTGAGCGGCTGGAGCCGGCCGCCGTGCATGCGCCAGCCGTGGACCTGGTCGCGGGTGCCTTCGGCGCTGGAGCGCAGGACCATGCCGACCGCGCGGTGGGTGGCGATGCCGACGGCCAGGACGGTGGCGAACTCCAGGGCCTCTTGGTCGTCGAGCAGGGCGCGGCCGTCGGCTTTGACCTCGATGTGCAGTGCGGCGAGAAGTGTTTCGGGGTGGGAGGGGACGCTGCACACGAGGTGCCGGGTGCCCGGGCGGGAGGTGTCGAGGGCCCGCGTGATCAGTTCGGAGGCCCGGGCGAAGGCGGCTCGTCCGATGTCCTCGCCGCAGGTGGCGCAGGTGCCGGCGCGGGCGAGCTGCACTGTCGCGTACTCCCAGGTGGCCCGGCGGACCGCCTCGTCGACGAGGTCGGGGACGAGGTCGGCGAGGGACTGGCCCTCGTACGGAACGGTGGGGCCGCCCGAGGCCAGTTCGGCGGTGAAGCGGGTGCGGCTGTCCGGGGTGTCCGGGTTGAGGCCGGCCTCCGCGCAGTACTCCTCGTACTCCTGGGGGTCGAAGAGCGCGATGGTGGTGTGGCTGCCCTGGGCCGCGAGGGTTTTGAGGAGGGCCTCGACCTGCTGGAGGTAGATCTCGTGGTCGTCGAAGGTGAAGGTGCGGTAGCGGCGCATGGCCGCGAAGTCCTCCTCGTCGGCCAGCAGGCCGATGGTTCCGGCGACTTCGCGGCGCAGTGCGCGTCGCATGGTGTCGTGTCGGGTGTGCGCCATGATGTTCCCCCTGCGTACGGTCGATCAATGCTCACTCACAGTAACGAGGGGCACTGACAACGGCCGCTGAGCTGCGGGAAGGCGCTTGCGTCAGGCGCGCTTGCGGGCCAGGTCGGCGTAGAAGTCGAGAAGTTCGATGCGGTCGACGGAGCCGGGATTGACCGCCTTGTCCAGAGGTGTCCCCTGGAGGAGGCGTTTGACCGGGACCTCGATGCGCTTGCCGGTGAGGGTGTGCGGGACACCGGGCACCTCGATGACCTCGTCCGGGACGTGGCGCGGTGAGAGCTGCTCGCGGATGGTCCGCTTGATGCGGTCGCGCAGGGTGTCGTCGAGGGCGGCGCCTTCGGCGAGGTGGACGAAGAGGGGCATCCAGTAGCCCCCGTCGGGCTGTTCGACGCCGATGACGAGGGATTCTCGGATTTCGGGGAGCCGTTCGACGGCTTCGTAGATGTCGGCCGACCCCATGCGGACGCCCTGACGGTTGAGTGTGGAGTCGGAGCGGCCGTGGATGACGACCGAGCCGCGTGAGGTGAGGGTGATCCAGTCGCCGTGGCGCCAGACGCCGGGGTAGGTGTCGAAGTAACTGTCGTGGTAGCGGGTGCCGTCCGGGTCGTTCCAGAAGTGGATGGGCATGGAAGGCATGGGGTTGGTGACGACGAGTTCGCCGACTTCGTCGGTGAGTGGTTTGCCCTGGGGGTCCCAGGACTGCAGGTCCGTGCCGAGGCAGGGGGCCTGGAGCTCGCCGATGTGGACGGGGAGGGTGGGGACGGCGCCGGCGAAACAGGAGCAGACGTCCGTGCCGCCGCTGACCGATGCCGTCCACAGGCCGCCCGGGGTGTCGGCGAATTCGTCGTGCAGCCAGCGGAATCCGTCGGGGGGCAGCGGGGAGCCGGTGGTGGCGACGCAGGTGACGCGGGAGAGGTCGAAGTCCCTGGCCGGGTGGACGTCGGCCTTGCGGCAGGCCATGACGTATGCGGCGGAGGTGCCGAAGAGGGTGGCTCCGGTGCGCTCGGCGATGCGCCACTGGGCGCCGGTGTCGGGGTGGCCGGGGCTGCCGTCGTACAGGACGATCGTGGTGCCCGTGAGGAGACCGGAGACGAGGAAGTTCCACATCATCCAGCCGGTCGACGTGTACCAGAAGAAGCGGTCGTCGGGGCCGAGGTCGCAGTGGAGGCCGAGCTGCTTGAGGTGTTCGACGAGGATGCCGCCCTGGGATTGGACGATCGCCTTGGGCAGGCCGGTGGTGCCGGAGGAGTAGAGCACCCACAGGGGGTGGTCGAAGGGCACCGGTTCGAAGGTGGGTGCCGTGTCCCCCGAGGTGAGGGCGGACCATTCCAGGGCGCCTTCGGGGGCTTCGGTGCCGAGCAGCGGGATGTGGACGACGGCGCGGAGGGTGGGCAGTTCGGCGCGGAGTTCGGCGACGGTGTCGCGGCGGTCGTGCTCCTTGCCTCCGTAGCGGTAGCCGTCGACGGTGAAGAGGACGACCGGTTCGACCTGCTGGAAGCGGTCCAGGACGCTGCGGGCGCCGAAGTCGGGGGCGCAGGAGGTCCAGACGGCGCCGACGGCGGCGGTGGCCAGGAGGGCGACGACGGCCTGCGGGATGTTCGGCAGGTAGCCGCTGACGCGGTCTCCAGGGCGTACGCCCAGATTGCGCAGTTCCGCGGTGAGGGAGCCGACTTGGCGGCGGAGGTCGGCCCAGGTGACGGGCTGGGGGTCGTGGCTCTCGTCGACGTGGAGGAGGGCGGGGCTGTCCGCGCGCGCGGGGTCCTCGGCGGCACGGAGTGCGTGCTCGGCGTAGTTGAGGGTCGCTCCGGGGAACCACTCGGCGCCGGGCATGGCGCGGTCGCCCAGCACGCGCGCGTAGGGGGTGGTGAAGCGGACGTCGAACCAGTCGGTGACGGCTTTCCAGAACGTTTCGAGTTCGGTGACCGACCAGCGGTGCAGCGCTTCGTAGCCCCCGTCGGCCGGGGCTCCGTAGTGCTCGGCCGCCCAGGCCCGGAACTGGGTGACCTGCGCTTCGGCGATCCTCTCGGGGCTCGGCTGCCAGAGCGGCACAGGGTTCGCTGAGGACGTCATGGGGCGGCTCCCGGACTGTACGCGTCGTATGCGTGCGGGGTGCGCACGTGCTGGGTGTGCGCGTGAACACGGCTGCAAGGGACGATGCCACGTGATCGACTTCCGCACCAGGGTCTGCCGCACACGGGCGCCGCGTCGGATATGTGGCGTAGCCCCAGGTGAACGGCAGTTGAACGCGGCCCGCACACGGCTTCTTCGGTGGCAGGGTGAGCAGCATGAACGGTCGTGACCTGGTGCGTTCGGTGAAGGCGGTCGGCATGGGCGGCACGGCGCGGGGGTTGCGCACGGTGCGCTCCTCGTGGCGCAGGTGGCGGGCGGACGCGACGGGGCTGACGCCCCGGGGCGTGGAGCGTGCGCGGGTGCCGGGGGCCGTGACGGGGATGGAGCCGGAGCCCGGTGGTGGTGTGGTGCGGTTCGCCCGCTCCGAGCTGCGGGTGCGGGTGACGGTCGGCGGAGCGGTCTTCCTGGGCTGGGACGGGGCGGAGCCCGAGCCGTCGTACGCGTTGTCGTCCGGGAGCCCGGAGCCGGACCCGCGGGCCGTCCTTGAGCCCGACAAGGAGGGTGGCTGGCGGGTCGTGTCGGAGCGGGCGACGGTCGTGGTCTCGCGGCACGGGGCGGTGGAGCTGCGCACGCCGGGCGGTGTGATGCTGCGCCGTGATCTCCCGCCGCGCTGGTGGGAGCCGGCCGAGGGGGGTGCGGCGCGCTGGGTGCAGCGGTCGGAGGTGGCGGCGGACGCGCGGTTCTTCGGTCTGGGCGGGCGGTCCCGCGGGCCACGGCTGCGGAACGGGACGTACCGGCTGTGGAACACCGATCCGGGCGGCTCCTTCGGGCCGGATGACGATCCGCTGTACATCACCATGCCGGTGCAGATGGTGGTGGCGGACGCGGCCACGCATCTCGTCTTCCACGACAACTCGTGGGAGGGCGACGTCTCGGTGCGCGAGGGGGTGCAGGGTGACGGGTCCGGTCATGACCGGGCCGGTTCGTGCGAGGTGCGGATGAGTGGCGGGCCGCTGCGGTGCTGGGTGATGGTCGGTACTCCCGCGCGCGTGATGCACGCGTGGGCGTCGCTCACCGGTCCGCCCGCGCTGCCGCCCTCGTGGGCGCTGGGGCACCATCACGCGCGGTGGGGTTTCGGAAGTGAGCAGGAGGTGCGGCGGATCGTCGCCGGCTATCAGGAGCGCGGGCTGCCGTTGGACGCCGTCCATCTGGACATCGACCACTACGAAGCGCACCAGGTGTTCACCGTCGACAAGGAGCGCTTCCCCAAACTGCCGCAGTTCGCGGACGAGTTGCGCAGGGACGGGATCCGGCTCGTCTCGATCATCGATCCCGCGGTGAAGTCCGAGCGGGGTGTCGAAGCGTACGACAGCGGGATGGCGGCCGACGCCTTCGTGCGGGATGCCGCGGGGCGGCCGGTGCGCGGTGTGGTGTGGCCCGGAGAGGCGGTGTATCCGGACTTCACCGACCCGCGCGCGCGTGAGTGGTGGGGCACGCTCTACGAAGAGCGTCTTGAGCAGGGGTTCGCGGGCTTCTGGCACGACATGAACGAGCCGGTGTCGTTCGCGGCGTTCGGTGAGACGACGCTGCCCCGGTCGGCGCGGCACTCCCTTGAGGGGCGTGGCGGTGACCACCGGGAGGCCCACAACGTGTACGCCCTGGGGATGGCCCGTGCCGGCTACGAGGCGCTGTGTGGGCTGCATCCCGAGGAGCGGCCCTTCTTGTTCTCGCGTTCCGGGTGGGCGGGGATGCAGCGCTACGGAGGGACGTGGTCCGGAGACGTGTCCTCGGACTGGCCGGGGCTCCGGGCTTCGTTGGCGTTGGTGCTGGGGCTCGGGTTGTGCGGTGTGCCGTACTCGGGGCCTGATGTGGGTGGTTTTGGTGGCAGTCCGTCGCCGGAGCTGTATCTGCGGTGGTTCCAGTTGGGGGCGTATCTGCCGCTGTTCCGTACGCACGCGGCGATCGGGGCCGGGCGGCGCGAACCGTGGGAGTTCGGTGAGGAAGTGCTGGGGCACGCGCGCGAGGTGCTCGTCGAGCGGAGGCGGCTGTTGCCGTATTTCGTGACGCTCGCCCATCTCGCGCGGCGTACGGGTGCCCCTTATGTGCGGCCCTTGTGGTGGGGTAACCCCGAGGACCGGGCGTTGCGGGACTGTGAGGACGCGTTCCTGCTCGGGGATTCGCTGCTGGTGGCGCCGGTTCTTGAGTGTGGTGCGGTACGGCGGTCGGTGCGGTTGCCGGCAGGGCACTGGTACGACACGGCGACCGGCAGGGCGTACGAGGGGCCCGGGAAGGTGCTGGTGGACGCTCCGTTGGCGCGGGTCCCGGTGTTCGCGCGCGCGGGCACGGTGTTGCCCGTGCGGGGGTGCGACGGTGGCCTGGAGCTGGAGGTCTGGGCGCCTGCCGAGGGGCGTACCGGCGGTGGTGTCGTGGTCGCCGACGCGGGTGACGGCTGGGCGGAGGCGGAGCTGGAGCGGTTCACGACGCGGTGGAGCGCGGGGCGGGTGATCGTCGAGCGGGAGGGGGGCGAGGACGGGCCCGCACCGGGGCGTCCGGTGCGGGTACGGGGGCTCGACGGCTGAGGGTCGTGAACGGAGGGCGGGCGTTGAGGGCGAGGGGGTGGCTGCGGGTCAGTAGCGGCCCTCGAACCACGCGCGTGCCGCCAGCGTGTGCAGCGGGAAGGCGAGCTCGCCGGGGCGGCGCAGCAGGTCCCAGCCCTCGGTCTCGTCGGTCGGCGCGGGCGCGGGCAGGTCGGAGACGGGGCGTGCGGGGAGGAGGCCGAAGAGCAGGAGGTATCCGTCGGGGGCGCTCATGGCGTCGGCCAGGCGGACGTCGCGGCTCTCCACGCTGATGCCGGTCTCTTCCTTCAGCTCGCGCACGACCGCGTCTCGCCAGTCCTCCCTGTCGTCGATGAAACCGCCGGGCAGGGCGAGACCGCCGAGCGCGGGGGCGATGGCGCGGGTCACGACGAGCAGGCCGGTGCCCTGTGTGTCGTACGCGGGCTGGAGGGCGACCGCCACGGGCAGCGGGTTGCGGTAGGCCACTGTGCCGCAGGCGGCGCAGGTGCGGGGCCAGCCGGAGGGCTGGTCTTCGTAGGACGCTCCACAGCTCGAACAGTGGGAGCCGGGACCGGAGTTGGTGGGGTGTGGGGTTGCGGACACGCCGCGGACTGTATCCGATCCCCGATGCGTCGGTCTTTCGCGGGTGGCGGAGACCCTGATAGACGCAGGGGCATGACAGGAATTGTCCCCGCTCTGCGGAATCTCGCCGTCGGTGCCGCCGCTCTGCTGGCCGTGGCCGCCGCTCCTTCACCCGCGCAGGCCAAGCCCGAACCGAAGGCTCCGGAGGAGTTCGTCGCGCTGCGCGACGTCGACCCGACGATCATCCAGGAGATGCGTTACTTCACCCCGCACAATTTCGTCGGGGAGCCCATCGACGGCTACCGGAAGCCGATGTGCATCCTCACCGAGCCCGCGGCGAAGGCACTCCACAAGGCGCAGCGCGCGCTCCTGCGCAAGGGCTACTCCCTGAAGGTGTACGACTGTTACCGGCCGCAGCGAGCCGTCGACCACTTCGTGCGCTGGGCCGAGGATCTCACCGACGAGCGCATGAAGGCGGAGTTCTATCCCCATGTCGACAAGTCGCGGCTGTTCGCGGACGGTTACATCGCGGAGAAGTCCGGGCACAGCCGTGGCTCCACGGTGGATCTGACGGTGGTGCGGCTGCCCGCCCCGCCGACCCGCCCGTACGTCCCCGGGGAGCCCCTGACGCCCTGCTTCGGTCCGCGGAACGAGCGCTTCCCCGACAACTCGGTGGACATGGGGACGGGGTTCGACTGCTTCGACACGCTGTCGCACACGGACGATCCGCGGATCAGGGGGAAGCAGCGGGCCAACCGTGATCTGCTGCGGAACACCCTGGGCAAGCAGGGCTTCGTCAACCTCCCTGAAGAATGGTGGCACTTCACGTACAAACCCGAGTCGTTCCCCGACACCTACTTCGACTTCCCCGTCGCGCGGCGGTCGTTGCAGGGGGCGTAGCGCGGGCAGGAACCCCCGTGGCACACTTCTGACGTTCCGTCAGATCCAGTGCCTGGAGGAGCCTTGTCGCGAACGCGCACACCCGTAGTGGCCAACTGGTTCGCCGGGGAGGGTGAGGACTTCCACCTGCTGGGCACGCGCTGCGCTGCCTGCGCCTGCGTCTTCTTCCCTCGCGAGGACGGGTTCTGCCGCAATCCCGGCTGCGGGGGCGAGGAGCTCGCCGAGGTGCCGCTGTCGCGGCGCGGGCGCGTCTGGTCGTACACCGACGGCCGCTACCGGCCTCCCGCGCCCTACGTCTCCGACCCGGAACTTCCCTGGGAGCCCCGCACGTTGATCGCTGTGGAGCTGGCGGCCGAGCGCATGGTGGTGCTCGGGCAGTCGGTTCCCGGGGTCTCCGTCGCCGATCTGGAGGTCGGCATGGAGGTCGAGGTCGTCCCCGGTGTGCTGAACGAGGACGACGGGACGACGTGGACGACCTGGCACTGGCGGCCCGTGGGGGTGGGCGCATGACCGGAGAGGTGGCGGTGCTCGGCGCGGGCATGCATCCCTGGGGCAAGTGGGGGCGCGGATTCGTCGAGTACGGAGTGGCGGCTGCGCGCGCGGCACTCGCGGACGCCGGGGTCGACTGGCGGGACGTGGGCTCGATCGTCGGGGCGGACACGGTGCGCGGCGGCTATCCCGGTCACGTGGCCGGGGCCACGTTCGCCAAGGCGCTCGGCTGGCAGGGCGCGCGCGTGGCGAGCGTGTACGCGGCGTGCGCGTCCGGCGCCCAGGCCATCCACGCGGCGCGCACGCAGATCCTGGCGGGCATGGCCGACGTGGTTCTGGTGGTCGGCGCCGACGCGGCCCCCAAGGGGTTCTTCCGGCCGGCCGGAGGGGACCGGCCGGACGATCCCGACTGGCTGCGGTTCCGGGTTCTCGGGGCGACGAACCCCGCCTACTTCGGCCTGTACGCACGCCGCCGGATGGCCGTGCACGGCGACACCCTGGATGACTTCGCGCAGGTCAAGGTGAAGAACGCGGCGGCGGGCGCGCTCAACGAGAACGCGCGCTACCGCAAGGCCGTCACCGCCGATGAGGTCGCCGCCTCCGCCGTCGTGGCCGACCCGCTGCGGCTGCTCGACATCTGTGCCACCTCGGACGGTGCCGCGGCCCTGGTGCTCTCCAGCATGCGGTTCGCGCGGCGGCACGGGGCGGCGGATCCGGTGCGCATCCGCGCGGTGTCCACGGTCACGCCGACGTATCCGACGACGGTGCTCGATCTGCCGGACATCGCCACGGACTCGGCGGCGGTCGTGCGCCCCGCCGACGGGACGTTCCGCGCGTCCATCGCCCGGGCGGCGTACGAAGAAGCGGGCATAGGCCCCGAGGACATATCGCTGGCGGAGGTCTACGACCTGTCGACCGCCCTGGAACTGCAGTGGTACGAGGACCTGGGGCTGTGCGGCGAGGGCGAGGGCGCCAAGCTGTTGCGCGACGGGGTGACGGCGCCGGGTGGGCGCGTGCCGGTGAACACCAGTGGAGGGCTCGCTTCCTTCGGGGAGGCGGTGCCCGCCCAGGCCATCGCGCAGGTCTGCGAAGTGACCTGGCAGCTGCGAGGGGCGGCGGGGGCGCGGCAGGTCGAGGGGGCGCGCGTGGGAGTGACCGCGAACCAGGGGCTGTTCGGGCACGGGTCCGCAGTGGTGGCGGTGCGCTGACCCCGTCGGGTGGTCGCGGTGCCCTGACCCTGCCGGTCGTCGCGGTGCCCTGAGCCCGTCCGCGGGGGCCGACGGTCGCTCATCACGGGCGCCGTGGGGGAAGCCCACACGCCGGTTAACCGTTGCCGTCCGCGACCTTGACGCTCCATCACCATCGGTGAACACTTCCGGGTGTCAGTCGGCGTCGCCGCACTTCGGCTCCACGCGCTCAGAGCGTCTGCGCGCGCGAAGGGTCTGTACGAAGGGCCTGCTCACCGGGTCATCCCCCATGGGCGATTCGACTGCGACGGCACGCTCGCCATGGACGCCGGGCGGGGTTCGGGAGACCTCTGCCGCCGGCTGCGTCAGCCGGGCCCGTCCAGGCAGCGGTCGTGGGAACGCACCCTGCACGGAGGTCCGGGGCGCACTGCCCCGGGCCACGGCCTAGGAGCCGCCATGTACTCGAACGGGGACATCTTCGTCGGTGAGGTCATCGGCACCGCGATTCTGATTCTTCTCGGCGCCGGCGTGTGCGCCGCGGTCACGCTCAGCCATTCGAAGGCGAAGGCCTCCGGGTGGGTCGTCATCGCCTTCGGATGGGGCTTCGGCGTGCTCGCCGGCGCGTACACCGCGGGCCCGCTCTCCGGCGGTCACCTCAATCCGGCCGTCACGCTCGGCATCGCGATCGACACCGGCGAGTGGGACAAGGCCTGGATCTATGTCCTCGGGCAGATGGTGGGCGCGATGCTCGGCGCCGTCCTCGCCTATCTCGTGTACCTCGCGCAGTTCAACGCCAATGTCACGCGAAGCGTCAAGGACAAGGTGGCCGGCGCGCACGAACCGACGCCGACGCTCGGCATCTTCTCCACCATCCCGGAGATCCGGAACCCCGTCGCCAACATCATCACCGAGGTCATCGCGACCGTCGCCCTGGTGCTGCCCGTCCTGGCCTTCGGGCTCACCGAGGGGCTCGGCGAATCCGGCACGCAGACGCTGATCGTGGCCTTCCTGGTCGTCGGCATCGGCCTCTCCCTCGGCGGCCCCACGGGCTACGCCATCAACCCGGCGCGCGACCTCGGTCCGCGCATCGTGCACACCTTCCTGCCGATCCCCAACAAGGGGACATCCGACTGGAGTTACGCCTGGATTCCAGTGGCCGGACCGCTGATCGGCGGCGCCCTCGCGGGCCTCATCTACAACGCAGCCTTCTGAGTCGTCTCACCAAGGGTCACCAAGGGGTAGCCATGCCGGACAGCTCCGAGAAATTCGTCGCCGCCATCGACCAGGGCACCACTTCGAGCCGCTGCATCATCTTCGACCAGGACGGCGCGATCGTCGCCGTGGACCAGCGGGAACACCGCCAGATCTTCCCCAAGCCCGGCTGGGTGGAGCACGACGCCACGGAGATCTGGTCCAAGGTGCAGGCGGTGGTCGCGGGAGCCATCGCCAAGGCCGGGCTCCGCGCCGACCACCTGAGCGCGCTCGGCATCACCAACCAGCGCGAGACGACGGTCCTGTGGGACCGCGCCACCGGCAAACCCGTGCACAACGCCATCGTGTGGCAGGACACCCGCACCTCCGGGCTCTGCAACGACCTGGGCGGCACGGACGGCCAGGACCGCTTCCGCGAGCAGACCGGACTGCCCCTCGCGAGCTACTTCTCCGGCCCCAAGGCCGCCTGGCTGCTCGACAACGTGCCGGGGCTCAGGGCCCGCGCCGAGCGGGGCGAGATCGCCTTCGGCACCATCGACTCCTGGCTGATCTGGAACCTCACGGGCGGCACCGACGGCGGCCGGCACGTCACCGACGTCACCAACGCGGGCCGCACCATGCTGATGAACCTCCAGACGCTCCAGTGGGACAGCTCGATCCTGTCGGCGATGAACATCCCCGAAGCGGTCCTGCCGGAGATCAAGTCGTCGGCCGAGGTCTACGGCACGGCCGTGGGCCAGCTCTCCGGAGTGCCCGTCGCCTCCGCCCTGGGCGACCAGCAGGCGGCCGTCTTCGGACAGGCCTGCTACGACACGGGGACGGCCAAGAACACCTACGGGACGGGCAGCTTCCTGCTGCTCAACACCGGTAACCGGCCTGTCCCCTCGAAGAACGGGCTGCTCACGACGGTGGGCTACAAGATCGGCTCCGAGGCGCCCGTGTACTGCCTGGAGGGGTCCATCGCGATCACCGGAGCGCTGGTGCAGTGGTTCCGCGACCAGCTGGGCATCATCCGCAGTGCGGATGAGATCGAGACCCTCGCGGCGAGCGTGGACGACAACGGCGGGGCGTACATCGTGCCCGCGTTCTCCGGCCTGTACGCGCCCTACTGGCGCTCCGACGCGCGCGGTGTCGTCACCGGGCTCACCCGGTACGTCACCAAGGCCCACCTCGCGCGGGCGGTGCTGGAGGCGACCAGCTGGCAGACCCGTGAGGTCGTGGACGCCATGTACCAGGACTCCGGAGTGCGGATCACCACTCTCAAGGTGGACGGCGGCATGACCAAGAACAACCTGCTGATGCAGCACCAGGCGGACGTCCTGGGCGTGCCCGTGATCCGTCCCAAAGTCTCCGAGACCACCTGTCTGGGCGCGGCGTACGCGGCCGGGCTCGCGACCGGCGTGTGGAACGACCTCGACGAGCTCAAGGCGCACTGGCAGCAGGACGTGGAGTGGACGCCGCGGATGGACGCCGCGTCGCGGGACCGCGAGTTCCACAACTGGCACAAGGCGGTGGAGCGGAGCTTCGGCTGGCTGGAGGACGGCGAGGGCTGAGGCGGACGGAGCTGCGGCCCGTACCCCGGTCGGCGGGGGTACGGGCCGCGTGTGCGCCGCTACGTCGTGGCGTGTTCGCGGGAAGCCGCGGCCGCTGCCATCGCGTGTTCGACCACGTCGATGAGGACTTCCTTCACGGACTCGCGGTCGCGTGCGTCGCAGAGCACGACGGGCACTTCGGGGTCGAGGTCGAGCGCCTGGCGCACGGTGTCCGTGGGGTAGCGCGAGGCGCCTTCGAAGCAGTTGACGCCGACGACGAAGGGTATGGAGCGCCGTTCGAAGTAGTCGATGGCGGCGAAGCAGTCCTCCAGGCGGCGGGTGTCGGCGAGGACCACGGCGCCCAGCGCCCCGGTGGCCAGCTCGTCCCAGAGGAACCAGAAGCGGTCCTGCCCCGGGGTGCCGAAGAGGTACAGGACGAGATCCTCGCGGAGGGTGATGCGGCCGAAGTCCATGGCCACGGTGGTGGTGTGCTTGCCCGCGACGCCGCGGGTATCGTCGACGGGGCGGCCGGCCTCGCTGAGGGTCTCCTCGGTGCGCAGCGGCCTGATCTCGCTGACCGCGCCGACCAGGGTGGTCTTGCCGACGCCGAAGCCGCCCGCCACCAGGATCTTCAGCGTGACCGGCTCCACGGGGGCCTTGCCGCGCTCACTGCGCCTGAAGATCATCGCTCACTTCTCCTGCTTCGGGGGTGTCGCGCGGGGCCGGTCCGTATCCGCCGCCGCCGGGGGTTTCGATCACGAGTACGTCGCCGGGGCCCAGGTCGGCCGAGTCGCTGCCCGCGAGCTTCACGACGGTGCCGTCCGCGCGTTCCACGCGGTTGGCCCCGAGAGCGCCGGGAGCGCCGCCCGCCATGCCGTACGGCGCGATTCTGCGGTGCTGCGACAGGGTGGAGACCGTCATCGGCTCGCGGAAGCGGATGCGGCGCACGGCTCCGTCCCCGCCGCGCCATCTCCCGTCGCCCCCGCTGCCCTCGCGCACGGCGAACTCCTCCAGGAGGACGGGCAGCCGCCACTCCAGTACTTCGGGGTCGGTGAGCCGGGAGTTGGTCATGTGGGTCTGGACGACGGGCGCCCCGTCGAAGCCGTCGCCCGCTCCGGAGCCGGAGGCCACCGTCTCGTAGTACTGGTGGTGGTCGTTGCCGAACGTCACGTTGTTCATCGTGCCGGAACCCTCGGCCTGCACGCCCAGTGCGGCGTAGAGCGCCCCGGTGATGGCCTGGGAGGTCTCCACGTTCCCCGCGACGACGGCCGCGGGCGGCTCGGGGGCGAGCAGCGAGCCCGGGGGCACGATGATGCGCAGGGGGCGCAGGCAGCCGTCGTTGAGGGGGATGTCGTCGGCGACGAGGGTGCGGAAGACGTACAGGACGGCGGCGTTGACCACCGCGAAGGGGGCGTTGAAGTTGGTGGCGAGCTGCGGCGACGTACCGCTGAAGTCGATGGTCGCCGAGCGTTGCTCGCGGTCCACGGTGACGCGGACGTGGATCGTGGCGCCCGAGTCGGTTTGATAGGCGAACTCGCCCTCTTCAAGGACGTCGATCACGCGGCGTACTGATTCCTCCGCGTTGTCCTGGACGTGCTTCATGTACGCCTGGACGACGTCGAGGCCGAAGTCGTCGATCATCCGGGAGACTTCGTCGACGCCCTTCTGGTTGGCGGCGATCTGGGCGCGCAGGTCGGCGAGGTTCGTGTCCGGGTTGCGGGAGGGGTACGGGGCGCCGGTGAGCAGGCCACGGGTCTCGGCCTCACGGAACCGGCCCTCTTCTACAAGAAGCCAGTTGTCGAAGAGGACGCCCTCCTCGTCGATGGTGCGGCTGTCGGCCGGCATGGACCCGGGGGCGATGCCGCCGATCTCGGCGTGGTGCCCGCGTGAGGCGACGTAGAAGAGGATCCGCTCCTTGCGAGAACCGTCCGTCTCCGGAGTGCCGTGCTCCCCCGCCCTGTCGAAGACCGGCGTGATCACCGTGACGTCGGGGAGGTGCGTGCCGCCGTGGTACGGGTCGTTGACGGCGTACGTGTCGCCGGGGCGCATGCCGGTGCCGCGGCGTTCGATCACCTCCTTCACGCTGGTGCCCATCGACCCCAGGTGGACGGGGATGTGGGGCGCGTTGGCGACGAGGTTGCCGTCGGGGTCGAAGAGCGCGCAGGAGAAGTCGAGGCGCTCCTTGATGTTCACCGACTGGGACGTGGACTCCAGGCGGGCGCCCATCTGTTCGGCGATGGACATGAAGAGGTTGTTGAACACTTCGAGCAGCACCGGGTCGGCCGCGGCGCCGGCGGTGGAACTGTCGGGCGCGGTGACGCGTTCCATGAGCAGGTGGCCCGCTTCCGTGGTCGACGCCCGCCAGCCGTCGTCCACGACGGTGGTGGCACCGGCTTCCGTGATGATCGCCGGTCCTGTGACGGTCCGGCCGGGCGGCAGCTCCTCGCGGCGGTGCAGGGGTACGTCGCGTCGGCGGCCGCCTGTGTGGAGGCTGACCCGCCGCGGAGTGCCCGGCCGGGCCGGGCCCGCGAGGGCCGAGAGATCGGGTGGCTCGGTGCCTCCGGTGGCCTCCACGGAGAGGGCCTCCACGACGACGGGCCGGTCCAGGGTGAAGGAGTAGGTGGCGCGGTGGCGGTCCTCGAAGTCCCGGGTCATGGCGTCCGGGTCCGTGAGTTCGACGGTCAGGGCGGTGTCCGTGCCGTCGTAGCGGAGGTGGGCGCGGCGCGTGACGCGGACGCGGTCGGCCGGCACGTCCTCGGCGAGGAGTTCGTCGCGGGCCGCGCTCTCCAGGTCGTCCGCCGTTTTGCGGACGCGCGGCATCGACGCGGCCTCCAGGGGCAGCTCCACGGACTGCTCGCGCATCGCCGTGGTGTCGGCGAGGCCGATGCCCAGGGCGGAGAGCACACCGGCCATGGGCGGTACGAGGACGGTGCGGATGCCGAGTGAGTCGGCGACCATGCAGGCGTGCTGGCCGCCCGCGCCGCCGAACGTGGTCAGGGCGTAGCGCGTGACGTCGTGGCCCTTCTGGACCGAGATGCGCTTGACGGCGCCCGCGATGTTGGCGACCGCGATCCGCAGGTATCCCTCGGCGACCTGCTCGGGCGTGCGGTCGTCGCCCGTCGCCGCGCGGATCTCCTCGGCGAGGGCGGTGAAGCGGTCCCGGACGAGGTCGGCGTCGAGGGGCTGGTCTCCGTTCGGTCCGAACACCGCCGGGAAGTGGGCGGGTTGGATGCGGCCGAGGGCGACGTTGGCGTCGGTGACGGTGAGCGGCCCGCCGCCGCGGTAGCTCGCCGGGTCGGGGTCGGCGCCCGCCGAGTCGGGGCCGACGCGATAGCGGCTGCCGTCGAAGTGGAGCACCGACCCGCCGCCCGCGGCGACGGTGTGGATGTCGAGCATGGGGGCGCGCAGCCGGACCCCGGCGATCTGTGTGGTGAACACCCGCTCGTACTCGCCGGCGTAGTGCGACACGTCCGTCGACGTGCCGCCCATGTCGAAGCCGATGACCCGGTCGAAGCCCGCGAGGCCCGACATCCGCGCCATGCCGACGATGCCGCCCGCGGGACCGGACAGGATCGCGTCCTTGCCGCGGAACCGGCCCGCTTCCGTGAGACCGCCGTTCGACTGCATGAACATCAGCCGCGCGCCGTGGAGTTCATCGGCGACGTGCTGGACGTAGCGGCGCAGAACCGGTGACAGATAGGCGTCGACGACCGCGGTGTCGCCCCGCGGTACGAGCTTCATGAGGGGGCTGACCTCGCTGGACAGCGAGACCTGCGGGAAGCCTGTGCGGACGGCGAGCTCGCCGATGGCCTGTTCGTGGGAGGGGTACAGGTGGCTGTGCATGCAGACCACCGCCACGGAGCGGATTCCGTCGTCGTACGCGGCGCGCAGGGAGGCCGTCAGCCCCTCCAGGTCGGGTGCGCGCAGCAGGTCGCCGTCGGCGGTGACGCGCTCGTCGACCTCGATGACACGGTCGTACAGAAGTTCGGGCAGGGCGATCTCGCGGGCGAAGATCCGTGGGCGGTTCTGGTAGGCGATGCGGAGTGCGTCGCGGAAGCCCCGGGTGATGACCAGGGCGGTGGGCTCGCCCTTGCGTTCCAGGAGGGCGTTGGTGGCGACGGTGGTGCCCATGCGGACGGCGTCGACGGGCGCGGCGTCGTCGCCGTCGCCCGTCTTCGCGTCGTCGAGCAGCTCTCGGATGCCCGTGACCGCCGCGTCCCGGTAGCGCGCCGGGTTGTCGGAGAGGAGCTTGTGCGTGCGGAGGCTGCCGTCCGGGCGCCTCGCGACGATGTCCGTGAAGGTGCCGCCCCTGTCGACCCAGAACTGCCAGCCAGTCACGTTCCCACTCCCGCTTCCGCGCTGTTCAGAGCGCCCGGAGGCCGCTGATCACGTCGCGCAGAATACTCTCGTCCGGAAGCTCGGCAGGGGGCACCGGACGGGTCACGTGCACCAGTTCGTCCTCGACCAGATCGCCGATGAGGACACGGACCACGCCGATGGGCAGGTCGAGTTCGGCCGCCAGTTCGGCGACCGACTGGGGCGTGTCGCGGCAGAGCTCGACGATGTCCACATGCTCCGGAGACAGCGTCTGGTCGGCCTCGCGGACGCCGGACGCCCGGTCCTCGGTGATGACGACCGCGATCAGGTCGAGCCGGTGCTGCCCGGGGCTCGTGGTGCGGCCGCGTGTCATGGCGTACGGACGCACTACGGGACCGGCGTCGTCGTCGAACCAGCGGGGCGCCTCCTGCGCCTTCGGTAACTTCCGCGTGGCCTCTGTTGTTCTCTGCGTCCCTCGACCGTCTTCGCTCATGACCTCCCACTACCCCCCGGCGGGCAGATCCGTGCGCGGCGCCGTACCCAGATGCACACCGACCCGCTTGACCAGCAGCGTCATCTCGTACGCCACCAGGCCGACGTCGGAGTCCGCGTCCGCGAGGACGGCGAGGCAGCTGCCGTCGCCCGCGGCCGTGACGAAGAGGAAGGCGTCGTCGAGCTCGACCACGGTCTGCCGGACCCTGCCCGCCTCGAAGTGCCTGCCGACACCCTTGGCGAGGCTGTGGAACCCGGAGGCGACGGCGGCGAGGTGCTCGCTGTCCTCCCGGGTCAGGTTCTTCGACACACCGGTCGGCAGGCCGTCTCCGGAGAGCACGAGCGCCTTGCGGATGCTGGCGACGCGCTGCACCAGGTCGTCGAGGAGCCAGTTCAGCTCCCCCCTCCCGCCGGTCGTGGTGGTGCGTGCGTCGCCATTCGGTGCGGTCATCGACCGTCCCCCTCGGATGTCGTTCCTGGTGCTGTGCCGTTCGTGGCGTCGTCGCCTGCGGCATTCTCGTCGCGGCCGCGCTGCCAGCCCCGCTGGAGCGAGGCCATGCGGCTGCGTACCTCGTCCGCGTCGCGCTCCTCGGGCCGGGTCTCGGCGCGTCGGGGGCGGCGGTCGGGTCCGTCCTTCAACTGCGGGGCGAGGCTGGCCTGCCGGACGCGGCGGGGCAGTCCGCCCGGAGCGGTCGTGTCGGTGTCGGGCGCCGCAGCGGGCCGGAGCCCGGTGCCGTCCCAGGGGGCGCGGTCCTGGTCGACGCGGTCCTGGTCGGCGGTGGCCGGGGTGGCGGTGCGGCGGCCACGCCGGGGGAGGTCCGTCGACACGTCGTCGACGGCCGTGACGTCGTGGTGCGGCGGCGACAGGTCGGGCCAGGCGGGCTGCGACTGCGGGCGCCTCGGAGCCTCGTCCTCGGCGGCCGGGGCCAGGGGCCTGCCCTCCGGCTGCCTGCCTTCGGGGAAGCGGCTGTCGGACTGCCTGTCCTCCGGGAAGCGGCGACTGTCCTGCGGGAAGCGGCTGTCCTGCGGCCTGCCCTCCGGGAAGCGGCTGTCCTGCGACCGCCCGTCCTGCGGCCTGGTGTGCGTCACCGGGCGGCCGTTCGAGCGGACCAGTTTCGGGGTCCTGCGGCGCGGCAGCGGGACGGGCCCTCCGGAGTGGGCGTCCTCGGCGGAGTCGTCCTCGGCTCCGGTGGGCGCGGCGTTCCGGCGGGTCGGCTCCCCGCGGCTCGTCTCACGGTCGTCGCGGGCCTGCTGGTGTTGTTCGCCGGGTGTGCCCGCCACCCGGCGGCGCGGCCGGAAGAGGCCACCGCGCTCGCTCTCCTCGTCGCCGAGGGCGCCGGGGAAGGCGTCGAGGTCGGCCAGGCCGACGGGCGCCTCCAGCTCGACGGGGCCGTCCAGAACGGAGGCGGGCAGGCCGGGCAGCTGCACGGGCACCTGGGCGAGCGCCGCCGCGCGGTCGACGCCCTTGCCGGGGCCCGCCACGGCCTCCTTGGTCTGCGCCCGGTCGAACCGGAAGCCCGCGCCACCCGTGTCGGGCACGTCGTCGGTGAGCAGCGACTCGGGAATGAAGACGACAGCGGTCGTGCCGCCGTACGGAGAGGGCTGCAGCGACACGCGGACGCGCTGGCGCTGTGCGAGCCTGCTGACCACGAACAGGCCGAGCCGGTCGGTGTCGGACAGTTCGAACTCGGGGGTCTCCGCGAGCCGCAGGTTGGCGTCCAGGAGCGCGTCGGCCGTCATGCCGAGGCCCCGGTCGTGGATCTCCAGGGTGAAGCCGTTGGCGACGTGCTCGCCGAGCACCTGCACCGCGGTGTGCGGCGGCGAGAACACCGTGGCGTTCTCCAGGAGTTCGGCCATGAGGTGGGTGAGGTCGGCGACCGCGGGCCCGGTGACCGCGATGCGGGGCAGGCGGCGCACCTCGATGCGTTCGTAGTCCTCGACCTCGGCGACGGCCGCGCGGACGACGTCCATGAGCTGGACCGGCTTGCGCCACTGACGCGACGGGGCGGCACCGGAGAGGATCACGAGACCCTCGGCGTGCCGCCGCATGCGGGTGGTCAGGTGGTCGAGGCGGAACAGGTCGGCGAGCTCGTCGGTGTCCTCGGTCCTGCGCTCCATGGTGTCGAGGAGGGTGAGCTGCTTGTGCAGCAGGACCTGGCTGCGGCGGGCGAGGTTGACGAACACCTCGGAGACGCCGCGGCGCAGGTCGGCCTGTTTGACGGTGGCCTCGACGGCGGCGCGCTGCAGCGTGTTGAGGGCCTGCCCGACCTGACCGATCTCGTCCTTGCCGTACTCCAGCCGGGGCGCCTCGGTCTCCACGTCGACCTGCTCCCCCGCCGCCAGGCGGCGCAGTACGCCGGGCAGCCGGACGCCGGACGCCTCGTGGGCCTCCAGCCGCAGCCGGCGCAGGTCGCGGATGAGGCCGCGGCCGATGCGTACGGACAGGAAGAGCGAGACCAGCAGCGCCAGCAGGCCGAGCACGCCGGCCGCGATGACCCGCACGACCACGCCGACGGCGGCCGGCTCGACACGGTCCTGGAAGCGGTCGGTCGCCGCGCTGTTGCTCTCGGAGAGCTGCTTGAGGACCCGGCCCGCGGCCTGGTCCCAGTGGCTGGACGTGACCGCGCGCTGCTTGTCGGGCCCGGACTCGATGATGTCCCGCTCGGCCTTGCGCAGCTGGGTGGTCTCGGTGCCGTTCCAGTAGCGCTCGTAGCGGGCGCGGTCGTCCTCGGGGAGCTGCGCGAAGTTCACCTCGAAGAGGAGGGAGCGCTGGGCGCGGAGCTCGGTGGCCTGCCGGATCTCGGCCTTGGTGATCCGCCCGGCGACGAGCGCCGAACCGATCAACGCGTCCTCGCGGGACAGCAGTTCACGCGCGCGGGTGGCGCCGACGAGCGCCCGGCCCTGCTGGTCGTACTTCATGTCGTCGAGACCGGAGAAGCCGTTGAGCGTGCTGAGCAGGTCGAAGTAGGGGTCGATCAGCTTCGTGTACATCTTCAGGGCGTCGCCCCTGGTGATCGTGCCCTCTTCGACGCTCCTGCGCAGCGGCTCGATGCCGTCGAAGGCCTCGACGAGCTCGTCGAGCCGTTTCCGCGAGTCTCCGCCGACGCCGTCACGGACGTCCGGGTCCTGGGCGTTGGCCCGGATCTTGTCGACCATTGCGTCGGTCGCGGTGCGGCTGCGGCGCAGCGCGGCGAGCGCGTCGGAGGCCCGGGGGTCGGCGAGGTAGACGAGGGTCTGGCGGCGCTCCTGCTGGATCACGCGCGCCGTGTCCTCGACCGGGTAGGCGAGCTTGTCGACGACGTTCACCGTGTCGATGAGGCTGAGCGCCTGGCGGCCGGTGACGACGGTGGCGAAGCCCCAGATCGCAGTGAGGGAGAGCAGCGGCACGAGCAGCAGCGCCACGATCTTCCGGCGGATGGACTTCCCGCGAAAGCGCATGGCCTCCCCCAGATCGGCCCCCTGAGGCCGTTGCACGGGCCAGGGGCACACATGTGCGTCAACAAACGGCGCGAGCCTACTACTGACTCACGGGCAACTCGAAGGTGCATCCGAACGCTTTTCAGCCGTGACGCGAAAGAGACGTCCCTAGTTGTCCCCCCATTACGGGAGATTGCGTCCCAGCATGTGGCACCTGCCGGGAGGCCCCATCCGCCTTTCCTGGCACGCCAGTTGGCCGGATCTCTTCGCTTCGCGGAACCGGAGCGGGAATCTTTCGGATCTCTCGTTCGTCCATGAGGGAGAGAGCCGCGGATCGAGGAGAGGTCACCGGCGCACCACCGGTACGCCACGGGGGCAGGCGACATGAAGCGCGGCAAAACGGGCAGCCAGTGGTGAGTTGTCCCGTGAACGACCGCGAGCAGCGGGGGGAGTGACGAGTTGATGGGCACGGCAGAGCGCCACAGGAAGTCCGGGGTCGGCGCGGACGGAGCCGATCCGGCGGACGGGGCCGATCTGCAGGAGTGGCAGCGCTCGGCCGAGCGGCCGCCGTTGTGGGTCGAGGAGCCTGCCCGCAGAAGGCGGCTGCCCGATCCGGTGCGGACTGCCGCGGTGCGGGCCGTGATCATAGTGGCGGTCACCCTCGTGCAGGCGATGGTCGCCGTCCTCGCCGCCCTGGCGGGCTCCTGGCTCTCCTTCCCCATGGTGCTGAGCAGCGTGGCCAGCACCGTCGTGGCCACCTGGGGCGTGCTCGACGTGTGGGTGACCCGCCAGGTGTGGAACCAACGGCACGGAGTCGTGTCGATGCCGAGCAGCACGGCACGGCAGCTGCGGCGCGAGCGGCGCCGGGCCCGCCGCCAGGCACGTGCCGCGGCGCGCGGGAAGGAACGCATACAGGGATACGACCGAGCACAGGGGTACGACCACATACAGGCGTACGACCGTGCCCAGGGTTACGACCGAATACAGGGGCGCGACCGCGTACAAGGACGCAGCGGGTCAAAGCAGTTGTCGCACTCCTGAGGGTGTGCGGCGGGGTCGCCTCGGCCTCAGACCGACGCGGGCTCCGCCGCCCACTCAGCCGTCCGCTCAGCCGCCAGGTCCCTGCGCGCCTTCATGAAGGGGCGGGCGCGGTCCACCGCGAGGACCGCCGTGGTCCTGCCCATGCACTCGTACGCTGCGAGGAACCCGTTTCCGCCGCCCTCACCCAGCCCTTCCGGCGAGCCCTCGACGATGCGCACGGTGTCGCCCTCGCCCCGGTGCCCGGCGAACTGCACGCGGGAGCCGTACTGATCCGACCAGAAGTACGGCAGGGGGCTCACTGACTCGACGGTGTGACCGGCGAGCAAGTTGCGTACGGCGACGCGGGGTTGCTCCGTCGCGCTCGTCCAGTGCTCGGCGCGGATTCCGCCCACCCTGGCGACGTCACCCACCGCGACGACCTGAGGCAGCGCGGTGACGCAGCCGTCGTCGCACAGCACGCCGTCGTCCACGGCGAGAGGTGAGCCCGCGAGCCAGCCGGTGTTGGGGGTCGCCCCGATGCCGACGACGACCACGTCGGCGGGGAGCAGCCGGCCGTCGGACAGTTCCACAGCGGTGACAGCGTCCCCGGCGCCCTCCGCGCTTCCCGCACCCGGCGGCGCATGCCTCGACGCGCCCCGCAGCGCCGCCACCCCGACCCCCGTAAGGAGTCGGGCGCCACCGCGTGCGTGCAGCCTCGCGCACACCGATGCCATCTCCGGTCCGAGCTGGGTCACGAGCGGCAGGGGCACGGCTTCGACGACGGTGACGTCGTGGCCGAGCGCGACGCACGAGGACGCGGTCTCGGCGCCGATGAAGCCGCCGCCGATCACCACCACACGACGCGGCCCGCGGTTCAGTTCAGCCCTCAACTCGTGGGCGTCGTCGAGGGTTCGGAGCGTATGGACACCTGCGAGCCGCGGTCCGGGGAGGCGGCGTGCCGACGCCCCCGTGGCGATGACGACGCCGTCGCCGGCCAGGGTGCGGCCGTCGTCGAGAACAACCGTGCGGCCGCACGCGTCGAGGGCCCGTGCGCGGGTGCCGAGGATCCACTCGGCGGCGAGCTCCGCCGCCTCCTCCTCGTCGGAGAGGGTGAGTTGGTCCCGGGCCGCGTCTCCGGTGAGGAATCCCTTGGACAAGGGCGGCCGGTCGTACGGCGGGTGCGGCTCGTCCCCGACGAGGACCAGGCGGCCGTCGAACCCCTGGGCGCGCAGCTCCCGCGCGGCGTACAGGCCGGCGAGCGAGGCGCCCACCACGATGACGGTCCTCATGCCGCGGACCCCTTGTCGGCGGCTCCCGCGTCGGTGGTCGCGAGGCGGACATGGACGACGCCGTCCTCGACGTACACCTGATGAGTGCGGACGGGGCGGCGCGCGGGCAGGCACACGGGCCGGCCGGTGCGAAGATCGAAGGACGCGGCGTGCAGCGGGCATTCGACGAGGCACCCCTCCAGCCAGCCCTCCGAGAGGGACGCGTCCTGGTGGCTGCACGTGTCGTCGATGGCGAAGAGTTCACCGTCGGCGTTGAACACCGCAACGGGCGGCGCGGTGTCGAGGCGGACGGATTCGCCCGCGGGGAGGTCTTCAAGGCGGCATACGGGGATCATGGGCCCCCCTCTGGGTCGTTCCGGCTTGGTGTTCCAGATGGTGTTCCGGGTGTTGGTCCTGGGCCCTTGGTGGGCCAAGGCCCTTCGGTAACATGATGTTTCGCATGACGCACGACAAAGCGTCATGCGCAACAGAATCCGGGTGGGGTGCCCATCGCGTCAAGGGCTTCCCGTGGACGCGGCTTCAACAGGCCGCCGGGTGGTGAGGTTTCAGGTATGACGGGCGACCGGAAACAGGCAGATCAGGGCAGGGAACCGCGCGGCGAGCCGCGGGAGAGGCAGGCGAAGGGCGCGGCCGGATCGGTCCAGTCCGTGGACCGCGCGGTGAGCGTTCTGGAGATCCTCGCGCGGCACGGGGAGGCCGGAGTCACCGATATCGCCGACGAGTTGGGCGTCCACAAGTCGACGGCCTTCCGGCTCCTCGGCGTGCTGGAGAACCGCGGCCTGGTCGGCCAGGCCAAGGACCGCGGGAAGTACTTCCTGGGCGCCGGCGTACTCCGCCTCGCGGGGGCGGCGGCAGTGCGCATGGACATCTCGCAGGAGGGCGGCCCGGTCTGCCGCGAGCTCGCGGACGAGCTGGGCGAGACGGTGAACATCGCGGTCCTGGACGACGACGCCGCGGTCAACATCATGCAGGCCAGGGGCCCGGCCTCGGTGACCGCGCAGAACTGGCTCGGCCGGCGCACCCCGCTGCACGCCACGTCCAGCGGAAAGGTGCTCCTCGCCCACCTGCCGACGACGCTGCGCGAGGGCCTGCTGGCCCGCACCCTGCCCCGGCTGACCGAGCACACGGTGACCGGGACGGTGGCGCTGCGCCGGGAGCTGGAGGCCGTGGCCGGGCAGGGGTTCGCCGTCGCCGTGGAGGAGTTGGAGGTGGGCCTCGCCGCGGTCGCGGCGCCGGTGCGCGCGCACGACGGCAAGGTGATCGGGGCGCTCAGCGCGTCGGGACCGGTCTACCGGCTGACCGAGGAGCGGCTGACCGAGCTCGCCAAGCGCACCGTCGCGGCAGCCGTCGAGCTCTCCCGTCGGATGGGGTACGGCTTCTGACGGTCGACTGGAGGGCGGGGCCGGAGAGTTCGGCCCCGCCCTCCTGCGTGCCGTCCGGGACCGCCCGCGCCCCACCGTTTCGCGAAGGCTTGACTCCCCCCTCTTGACGGCCTCTTGATGGGGTTCCCAGTATGTCTCTCATAGCGCAACCGAACGTGCAGTACGCAACAACACCGCCACGCCGTGCGCAACAGCAGAGGAGTCTGGCCGTGCCCCACGAGGTCCGTGCCGTCGTCGCCCCGAAGAAGGGCGCACCCGTCGAGGTGCAGACGATCGTCGTGCCAGATCCCGGCCCCGGAGAGGTGCTCGTCTCCGTACAGGCCTGCGGGGTCTGCCACACGGATCTGCACTACCGGGAAGGCGCGATCAACGACGAGTTCCCGTTCCTGCTCGGCCACGAGGCGGCGGGCACCGTGGAGGCGGTCGGCGCGGACGTCGCCGACCTCGTCCCCGGCGACTGCGTCGTGCTCGCCTGGCGCGCGCCCTGCGGTGCCTGCCGCTCCTGCCTCCGCGGCCGCCCCTGGTACTGCTTCGACTCCCGCAACGCCGCGCGGCCCATGACCCTCCTGGACGGCACCCCGTTGAGCGCCGCACTCGGCATCGGCGCCTTCGCGGAGAAGACGCTGGTCGCCGCGGGGCAGGCCGTGAAGGTCGACCCGGCGGCCCGCCCCGAGGCCGTGGCCCTGATCGGCTGCGGCGTGATGGCGGGGTACGGGGCCGCGGTGAACACCGGCGGAGTGGGCCGCGGGGACACCGTCGCCGTCGTCGGCTGCGGCGGCGTCGGGAACGCCGCGATCGCCGGGGCGTCGCTGGCCGGGGCGCGCCGCGTCATCGCCGTCGACATCGACGAGGGCAAGCTGGACGGTGCGACGCGGTTCGGCGCCACGCACACCGTCAACTCGCGCGGCACGGACGCGGTGGTGGCGGTGCGCGAGCTGACCGGCGGTCACGGCGTCGACGTCGCGATCGACGCGGTCGGCACCCCGTCGACGTACAAACAGGCCTTCTACATGCGCGACCACGCGGGCGTGCTCGTCCAGGTGGGAGTGCCCGATCCGGAGATGACCGTCGATCTGCCGCTGATCGACGTCTTCTCGCGCGGTGGCGCCCTCAAGGCGTCCTGGTACGGCGACTGCCTGCCCACCCGGGACTTCCCGATCCTCGTCGACCAGTACCTCAGCCGCCGCCTCGACCTGCGCGGATTCGTCTCCGAGACCATTCAGCTCGATGAGGTGGAGGAGGCGTTCGCGCGGCTGCGCCGCGGCGAGGTGCTGCGCTCGGTGGTGATCCCGTGAGCACCGCCCGGTCCCGCGGGCCCCGCGTGGTCGTCATCGGGGCCGGCATCGTCGGCTGCTCGCTCGCCGACGAGCTGACGGCCCGCGGCTGGACCGACGTCACCGTCCTCGACCAGGGGCCGCTGCCCGCCCCCGGCGGCTCCACCTCGCACGCGCCGGGCCTGGTCTTCCGGACAAGCCCTTCCAAGACGCTGACCGCGTTCGCCACGTACACGGTGGAGAAGTTCAGCGCCCTGGAAGTGGACGGCCTCCCCTGCTTCAACCCCGTGGGCGGCCTGGAGCTCGCCACCACGCCCGAGCGCTGGGCCGATCTGCACCGCAAGGCCGGATGGGCCGCCTCCTGGGGCGTGCGCGCCGAGCTCGTCGGGGCCGCCCGCTGCAAGGAGCTGTGGCCGCTCGTCGACGAGGCGCAGGTGTACGGCGGTCTGTACACGCCCGACGACGGCCTCGCCCGCGCCGTGCCCGCCTGCCGCGCGCAGCTGGAACGGGCACGCGCGCGTGGAGCACGTTTTCTCGACCGGCACACCGTGACGGGCATCGAGCGGGACGGCGGCCGCGTCACCGGCGTCAGCACCGACCGCGGCACCTTCCCGGCCGACCATGTCGTCTCGGCCGCCGGGTTCTGGGGCCCGGTGATCGGGCGCATGGCCGGCGTCGACGTGCCCCTGCTGCCGCTCGCCCACCAGTACGTGAGGACCACGCCCCTGCCCGAACTCGCGGGGCTCAACGATCCGCGCACCGAGGCGTCCCGGCCGATCCTCCGCCACCAAGACCGGGACCTGTACTTCCGTGAGCACACCGACCGCCTCGGCATCGGGTCGTACGCCCACCGGCCGCTGCCCGTCGACCCGTTCGCGGTCCCGGCGTACGACGACGCGGAGGACATGCCCTCCTCGTACCCCTTCACCGAGGAGGACTTCGCGCCCAGTTGGGAGGACTGCCGCCGGCTGCTGCCCGCCCTGAAGGGGGCGGAGATCGCGGAGGGCTTCAACGGCGTCTTCTCCTTCACGCCCGACGGGATGCCAGTGCTCGGCGAGTCCCGTGAGCTGCGCGGCTTCTGGCTGGCCGAGGCCGTCTGGGTCACTCACTCGGCGGGCGTCGCCAGAGCGGTCGCGGAGTGGATGGTCGACGGACGACCCTCGCTCGACCTGCACGAATGCGAGCTGACGCGCTTCGAGGACGCGCAGCGCTCCCCCGCGTACGTGGCGGAGCGCGGGGCACAGCAGTTCGTCGAGGTCTACGACGTCATCCACCCGCTCCAGCCGCCGGACCGGCCGCGGCCCCTACGGGTCAGCCCCTTCCACGTCCGGCAGCGGGAGCTGGGCGCGGTCTTCCTGGAGGGCGGCGGCTGGGAGCGACCGCACTGGTACGAGGCCAACTCCCCGTCAGTGTCGGCGGAGGGCTTCGAGGTGCCCGGGCGGGACGCGTGGGCGGCGCGGCACTGGTCCCCCGTCGCGGCGGCCGAGGCCCGCGCCACCCGTGAGCGGGTCGCCCTCTACGACATGACGCCGCTGCGCCGCCTCGAAGTCACCGGCAGCGGCGCCCTCGCCTTCCTCCAGCACATGACCTCCAACAACCTCGCCAAGAGGCCCGGTTCGGTCACGTACACCCTCCTGCTCGACGAGGCCGGGGGCATCCGCTCCGACCTGACGGTGGCGCGGCTCGCCCCCGACCGGTTCCAGGTGGGCGCCAACTCCCCCGCCGACCTCGACTGGCTGCTCCGCCACGCCCCCGCCGACGTGCACCTCAGGGACATCACCTCGGGGACGTGCTGCGTCGGCGTCTGGGGGCCGCTGGCCCGCGAGCTGGTCCAGCCGCTCACGCGTGACGACTTCTCGCACGAGGCGTTCGGCTACTTCAAGGCCAAGGAGACGTACATCGGGCACGTGCCGGTGACCGCCCTGCGCCTGTCGTACGTCGGTGAACTGGGCTGGGAGCTGTACACCAGCGCGGATCTGGGGCTCCGTCTCTGGGACACGCTGTGGGAGGCGGGCCGCGCGCACGGCGTGCTCGCGGCGGGCCGGTCCGCCTTCGACAGCCTGCGCCTGGAGAAGGGGTACCGGGCCTGGGGCCAGGACATGACCACCGAACACAACCCCTACGAGGCCGGCGTCGGCTTCGCGGTCCGGATGAACAAGGGGGACTTCGTGGGGCGTTCGGCGCTCGAAGGGCTCGGACCGCCCGCACGCAAGCTCACCGCCCTCCTCCTCGACGACCCCAAGGCGGTCGTCCTCGGCAAAGAGCCCGTCTACGTAGAGGGCGCCCCGGCCGGATACGTCACCAGCGCCTCCTACGGGTACACCCTGGGCCGCTGCGTCGCCTACGCCTGGCTGCCGCCCCTGGAGCCGGGCACCGGCGTCCACGTCGAGTACTTCGGCGAGAAGGTTCCCGCGACGGTCGCCGAGGAGCCCCTGTTCGACCCGGAGATGACCCGCATCCGCCGTTGACCCACCTGCCGTTGACCCACCTGCCGCCGGCCCGTCCACCTCTGACCCATCCGCCACCGACCGCCAGGAGGCCCCGGTGTCCCCCACCCATGACGTGATCGTGATCGGCCTCGGCGGCATGGGCAGCGCCGCCGCCCACCACCTCTCCGCGCGCGGCGCCCGCGTCCTCGGCCTGGAGAAGTTCGGCCCGGTGCACCGACGCGGCTCCAGCCACGGCGGTTCGCGCATCACCCGCCAGTCGTACTTCGAGGACCCCGCGTACGTACCGCTGCTGCTGCGCGCCTACGAGCTCTACGACCGCCTCGAACACGACACCGGGCGCGACATCACCACTCTGTGCGGCGGCGTGATGCTCGGGCGGCCCGCCAGCCGCACGGTGAGCGGATCGCTGCGCTCCGCCGAGCAGTGGGGCCTGCCCCACGAGATGCTCGACGCGAAGGAGATCCGCCGCCGCTTCCCGACGCTCACCCCTGGCGACGAGGAGGTGGCCCTGTACGAGGCACGGGCAGGCCTCGTCCGGCCCGAGAACACGGTGGCCGCGCACCTCCAGCTGGCCACGCGGCACGGCGCCGACCTGCACTTCGAAGAGCCCATGACGCGGTGGGAGCCGTACAAGGACGGAGTGCGCGTCCACACCGCGGAGGACACCTACACCGCCGGTCATCTGGTGATCTGTCCCGGCGCTTGGGCGCCCGAGCTGCTGACCGACCTGGGCGTGCCGTTCACCGTCGAACGGCAGGTCATGTACTGGTTCCAGCCCTCCGGAGGAGTCGGTCCCTTCCTCCCCGAGAACCATCCGGTCTACATCTGGGAGGACGCGGAAGGCGTCCAGGTCTACGGTTTCCCCGCCATCGACGGACCCGCCCTCGGCGCGAAGGTGGCCTTCTTCCGCAAGGGCACGCCCTGCACTCCGGAGACCATCGAACGGACGGTCCACGACGACGAGATCGTCGCCATGGCCGAGCAGGTGGGGCGGCTGATCCCCGGCCTCCCCGGCGGCTTCATCAAGGCTGCCACCTGCATGTACTCCAACACCCCCGACGAGCACTTCGTGATCGCCCGCCATCCGGCGCACCCCGGGTCGGTGACCGTCGCGGCCGGCTTCTCCGGACACGGCTTCAAGTTCGTGCCCGTGGTCGGTGAGATCGTCGCCGACCTGGCGCTGGACGGCGTCACCGGGCACCCCATCGAGCTCTTCGACCCCAGCCGCCTCGCCGCCACGCCTGCCTGACAAGCACCGTGCCTGACAAGCACCGTTGAGGAGTACGAGAACCGTGTCGACGACCCCCTTGCCGCCGAGTCTCATCGCGACCCTCCCCGGCCACTACTACACCGACCCGGAGATCTTCCGGCAGGAGCAGGAACGCGTCTTCGAAGCGCTCTGGTTCTGCGCGGTGCGCGCCACCGACCTCGACGAACCGGGCGCCTTCCGCACCGTACGGGTGGGGCGTGAGAGCGTCCTCGTCACCCGCTCGCGCACCGGCGGGCTGCGGGCCTTCCTCAACGTCTGCCGCCACCGCGGCGCCCGGCTGTGCACCGAGGAGTCCGGCCGGGTGCGCCGCGCCCTCCAATGCCCGTACCACGCCTGGACGTACGACCTGGACGGCAGGCTGATCGCCGCGCCCGGCCTGGTGAAGATGCCGGACGTGGACCGCTCCGCGTACGGCCTGGTGCGGGTCGCCCTGCGGGAGTGGCTCGGCTACGCGTGGGTGTGCCTGGCCGACGAGCCGCCCTCCTTCGAGGAGACCGTCATCGGCGCCGCGGTCGAACGCCTCGGCGACAGGGCGTCCATCGAGCGCTACGGCACCGAGCGGCTCGCGCTCGGCAAACGTGTCACCTACGACGTGCGCGCCAACTGGAAACTGATCGTCGAGAACTTCATGGAGTGCTACCACTGCGCGACGATCCACCCGGAACTCACCGACGTCCTTCCGGAGTTCACGGAAGGCTTCGCCGCGCAGTACTACGTGGGGCACGGCGCCGCCTTCGGCGAGGAGATCGGCGGCTTCACCGTCGACGGCAGCGCGGGCTTCGGCCGTCTCCCCGAGGTGCCGGAGGACCAGGACCGCCGCTACTACGCGATCACCGTGAAGCCGACCGTCTTCGTCAATCTCGTCCCCGACCACGTCATCCTGCACCGCATGTTCCCGCTGGCCGAGGACCGTACGGTCGTCGAGTGCGACTGGCTGTACGCACCCGACGTCGTCGCGTCCGGCGCCGACCTGACGCACTCCGTGGAGCTCTTCCACCGGGTCAACACGCAGGACTTCGCGGCCTGCGAGCGCACCCAGCCCGCGATGGCGTCACGCGCCTACCGCGAGGGCGGGGTGTTGGTGCCGACCGAACACCACATCGGGCTGTTCCATGAGTGGCTGACGAAACAGCTGTCTACGTAGCAGCCGGTTCCGGCTGGGCGGCAGGGCGCTTGTACATGCGGGTGGCGGTGATCTCCCCATGCACCGTCTCGCCGGCCGGGTCGTCGGGGTCTCGCTGCGGCAGGCCCGGACGCAGATGCTCCTCGACGCTGATGTACTTCAGGCCCGCTCGCAGGTCCGCGTCGTTCCGCAACCGGATGACGAGCGGGAACTCCGCGAGCGCGGTCGTGTCGAACAGTCCGGTCGTGTAGAGCAGCTGCACGCCGAGCGCGTCGGAGACGGCCCGCTGGAGCTCCAGCAGATACGTCGCGTTGGCGCGGCCGATGGGGTTGTCCAGGAACAGCGTGCCGGCGTGCCGGTGCTTGTCGCGCCCCCGGTCGTTGCTGCGCAGGGCGGCCATCGTGCAGTACAGGGCGATGGCCGCGGTCAGCAGCTGGCCGCCGGAGAACACGTCGCCCATCTGTCCGACAGGGACGCGCTCGGCGCGCAGCACGGCGTCCGGCTTGAGGATCTCGACGGCCACGCCGCGCGGCTCCAGGGCGGCCTGGACGCCGCGCAGCAGCAGGGACATGCCGTCGCGCCGCAGGTCCGAGTTCTTCTTCACGGCGGCGCGGGTGGCCTCATCGATGACCTCGCCGAGCCGCTCCACGAGCGTGGCCTGGTCGGGCTCCTCGAAGCGGACCCGCAGGAACTCCTGCCCCGACCACTCCCCCAGGCCCTCGGGCAGGCGGGAGAGGCGCTGGGCCGAGCGCAGGGTCGCGAGCGCGGACTCGACGAGGCCGCGCAGGCGGTCGACGATGCTGTCGCGGTTGCGCTCCAGCTGCTCCAGCTCGTCGGTGAGGACGCGGAGCCGGGGCGCGAAGGCGTCGGCCCACTTCTTGGCGTGCTCCGGCAGCGCCGACGCGGGCAGCTCGCGGATCTGCTGGCGGGCGGGGGTGCGCACCTGCTCGTACCGCGTCGAGTTCGCGTGGCGCACGAGGATGTCGCTGGCCTCGCGGACGGCGGACTCGGCCGTCGACAGGTCGGCGGCGCAGCCGCGCAGGGAGCGGCGGGCCTCCGCGGCGGCCTGGCGGGCCTCTTCGAGGGAGCCGGGGTAGGCCTCGGGGGTTTCCTCGGCCTCTTCTTCATGGTGCTCGCGGAGGAGGTCCCGCAGCAGGGCCGCGGTCTCGTCGAAGCCGCCGGCCGCGTCCTCGGTGACGCGGTGGGTGTGGAGCAGGGCGGCGTGCGCCTCCTTGGCGCGGCTCAGCGCCTCGGTGTGCGCGGCCAGTTCCCCGGTGGCGGTGCGCAGGAGCGCCTGGGCCTGCTCGGCGTCGCCGGGAACGAGCTCTTCGGGGAGCTCGGTGTGGGCGTCGCCGTCCTCGGGGGCGTGCCGCTCGGCCTCGCCGCGCAGTCGGCCGAGCTGCTCGCTCGCGGTGGACGCCCGGGCCTCGATGAGCTGGACCTGGGCCTCGGCGCGCGCGGCGGCGGCCTGCCGGGACGGGCCGTCGGAGCCGTCGGTGCCTTCGAGGAGCAGGGCTGCGCGGGTGCGGACCTTGTTGCTGAGCCGGTCGAGCTCGGCGAGCGCGGCGCTCTCGTCGCTCTCGGCGCGGGCCTGCTCGGCGCGGAGGTCGGCGCCGACGCCCACTTTCTCGTAGAGCTGGGAGGCCGCGCGGTAGGCCTCGCGCAGGGCGGGCAGCGACGCCTTCGGGGCCTCGCTCTCCGCGGGTACGTCCTCGGGGGCACCGGCGATCTCGGCGCGCTCGGCACGCAGCGCGCGGGCGGTGCGGCGGGCGTCGTCGGCGGCGCGCTGGGCGGCGCGGCGGTCCTCGTCGGCGGCGCGTGCGCGGTCCAGGCAGGTTTGGGCACGGGCCTCGAACTCGACGGCGTCGTCGGCCAGTTCGCGCAGCTTGGCCTGCCATCCCGCCCGCTCGCGGAGCCGGAAGGCGAGGCCCGCGAGGGCGTCGGCGGAGCGTCTGGCGCGCTGGGCCGCCTCCTGGCGCTCGTCACGCACGCGTGCCGCCTCGCTCGCGGCCTCGTCGGCCTCGGCGCGCGCGGTGCGTGCCTCGGTGAGCTCGGCCTCCGCCTCCTCGGCGAAGGCGCGGGCCTCCGCGGCCGCGGTGGCGAGCTCGGCGAGCCGGCCGCTGGGGCAGCCGGCGCGCCAGGAGGCGAGGCGGGCGGCGAGTTCGCGGTCCTTGCCGAGCCGGCCGGCGAGCGTCCGGATCTCCTCGTCCCGCCGCGCGGCCCGCGCGCGGAGCGCCTGCCGCTCCTCGTCGGCGGCGTGCTCGTCGTGCATGGCCGGGTTCGGCGGTACGAGGAACACGCCGCTGTCCGCCGCCTGCTCGCTCGGTGTGGGGGCGAGGAGGGCGGCGGCGGTGCCGACGGCGACGGCGGAGCGGGGCAGCAGCGCGGCGTCGGCGAGGGCTTCGCGGGCGCGGGCGTGGGTGTCGGGGTCGGTGATGACCACGCCGTCGACCAGCTCGGGCCGGGCGGCGAGCACGCGCGCGTGGTCGGCGGGGTCGACGGCCTGGGCGAGGTAGCGCCAGCCGGGCAGTGCGGGGATGCCGTGCTCGCCGAGGAACTCGACGGTGGCGAGGACGTCGGGGCCGGGCGGCAGCAGTCCGCCGTCGCCGAGGGCGCCGAGGATGCGGGAGTCGTCGGCGGCCGCGGTGCGCAGCTCGAACAGCTGGCGCTCGGCGGAGGCGACGCCTTCTTCGAGGAGTTCCTTCAGGTCGTCCGCGGACCGGTCGAGTTCCTCTACGGAGAGGGCGCCGTCCGCGTCGTTGCCGGTGCCGGTGTCGGCCTGATCGGCTCCGCGGCGGGGCTGCGGCACCGCGGCGGACCCGGTCGGCAGGCTCAGCAGCTCGGCGAGCCGAGGGTCCCGTGCGATGGACTCGGCGGCGCGGCGCTCCGCGTCGTGGGCGGCCTCGGCGGCGGCCGCGGCGTCCGAGGCGCGGGCGGCGGTCAGCTCGGCGCGGGCCTCCGCCGCGGCCGTCTCCTTGGCGTGGTCCGCGGCGCGGCGAGCGGCCTCGCGGGCGGTGTCCCAGGCGGCGACGGTGGTCTTCTCGGCGTCGCTCGCGGCGAGGGCGGCGCGGGCCGGGTCGGCGTCGGGCGCGGTGTCGTCGAGCCAGCCCGCGCGGACGGCCTCCGCGGTCTCCTGCTCGACCTCGGCGAGGCGCTGCTTCAGGTGGCCCGCCTCGCTGCGGGCGCGCTGGGCCTCGGTGGCGGCGGCGGTGGCGTCGCGGTGCGCGGCCTCGCCGGTCTCCTGGAGGGCGGCGGAGCGCTCCTCCTCTTCGTTCGCGACGTTCTCCGCGCCTTCGGCGGCGGTGTGCAGGGCGCGGACGAGGTCGGACGCGGCCTTGGCGCGGGCGGCGAGCGCGGGTGCCGCGTCACGCTCGGCCTCGCGGATCGCGACGGCCACGCGCGCGGAGCGGTCGGCGGCCGCGCGGTGCCGCAGGACGGCCTCGGCGGCCTGCCAGGCGGCGTGCAGGGTGCGCGCGTCGGCGAGCTCGCGGCGCTGGGCCGCTGCGGCCTTCTCGGCGACGGTGAGCGCCAGGGAGGCGTGCCGGTAGGCCAGTTCGGCGGAGATCAGGGCGCTCTTGCCGCGGGCCCGCTCGGCCTCGGTGACGGTGTGGGCGGCGGCGGTGACCTGCTCGGCCAGTTCGGCGGCGCGGCCCCGCTCCTCGGTGGCGCGCGCGGAGAGCCTGCGCGCCAGCGTCCGGGTGCGGCGCTCGGCGCCCGCGTGCACGTCACGCGCGCGTGCCCGGGTGTCGGCGGCGTCGACGATGCGGCCGAGCAGGTCGACGGAGCCGGCGGTGAAGTCCCGTTCGGCCATGAGTTCGGCGCGGCGGCCGAGTTTGTTGCCGAAGCCGTGGACGAGGTCGGCGAGGCCGTCCGTGTCGCGCGTGTCGGTGACGGCGCGCAGCAGCAGGTCGGTGAAGTCGGAGTCCTTCTTGACGGCGAAGAGGCCGGCGGCCTCGCCTTCGTCGGCGTTCATCTCGCGCTGGTAGCGGAAGAGTTCGGGGTCGAGGCCGAGGTCGCCGAGGTGTTCGTTCCAGCGGTCGTGGATCTCTTCCCAGTGCACTTCGAGGTGCGGGTACGCCTTGCCGGCCTCGGTCAGCGCGTCGCGGAAGCCCTTCATGGTGCGCCGGCGGCCCTGGGCGCCGGAGGCGCCCTCCGCCGACGCCCGTACGGCGGTGGACTCGGCGACGGGCAGCGAGTCCAGGCTCATGCCGGGCCCGGGCCGGAAGGAGTACCAGGCCTCGGCGAACTTCCGCGGGTCGTTGGAGACCTGCCGTCCGCGCCATTCGCTGACCTTGCCGACGACCACGCATTCGCCGGTCAGGGTGTGCTGCCACTCCAGGGCGACGTGCCCGCAGTCGTCGGCGAGCAGGAACTTGCGCAGCACGCCGGAGCTGGCGCCGCCGAGGGTGTTCCGGTGGCCGGGCAGCATCACCGAGAAGATGAGCTTGAGGAGGACGGACTTGCCGCCGCCGTTCTCCAGGAAGAGCACGCCCGCGGGCGCGGGGCGGCGCGGCGGGCCGACCGGCTCGTCCTCGAAGAACTCCGCCTGGGCGGGCGCGGGGTCGGGCACCTCGGCGCCGACTCCGCGCAGGTCGAGCACGGTGTCGGCGTAGCGCGCACCGGCCGGACCGATGGAGTAGAGGCGGATCCGGGACAGCTCGTACATGGCGGCGGACTCTCGTCGTAAGTCGTGTGGAACGGCAGGAAGTTACGGGGGTGGGGGCGGCCGGGCTCAGGAGTGGAAGGGCAGCCCCGCGTCGGCGGCCAGCTCCAGGTCGTCGGTGTCTTCGGGTGGCAGGAGCGTCGCCGAGCCGTCCGTGACCGGCACGACGCCGAGCTCCAGGAGCTCCGCCATGGCCGCGCTGCCCGCCATGTCGCGGACCTGGAGCTGGTAGCGGGCCGTGGTGCGGTACGTCCCTCCGGAGTCGTCTCCCGTGCGCTGCAGGAATCCGGAGTCGGTGAGGAAGGCGACGGCCTTGCCGATGATGCCGGTGGTGGAACCGGCGAGGCGGCGGGCGTCCTTGGTGGCGCCGGTCGAGCTGCGGCGCGCCCAGATCCGCCAGGCGGCTTCGAGGCCCGGGGCGTCGGTGGCGGGGTCGGTGTTCTCGCCGTGTTCCTCGGCGCGCTCCTCCAGGCGCCGGCAGGCCTGGCGGACGAACGCGTCGACGCCGTTGACCGTGACGCGGCCGATGTAGCCGTCGTCGGCGAGGTCTTCGGGGCGGGGGAACGCCATGGCGGCGACGGCGAGGTGGGCGAGGCCGTGCAGGAAGCGGTCGGAGGCGTCCGTCGCCGCGCGGCGGGCGTAGTCGCCCATGCGGACGGCGAAGACGGAGTCCTCGGCGGCGGTCACGGCCATGCCCGCGCGCGGGGAGACCTCCAGGACGACGAGTCCGAGTCCGGTCGCGACGGCGTCGGCGAGCCGGGCGAAGGGCGGGTCCTCGCGGTAGCGCCGGAGCAGTTCGGCGTACTCCTGGTCGCGGGCGGGCTGCAGCTTGGGCTGCAGGCCGAAGGCGACGAGCCGGGCGGCGTCGGCGGCGTCGGCCGGGGTGACGGGCGCGGGGGCGGCGGGCGCCGCCGTGGAGTCCGGCTCGCCCCACGCGGCGTGCTCTGCGGGGTGGTCGGTCACGGCGTGTGCTCCTTGTGGGCGAGGGGGGTCTGGGGGTCGGTCATGGTCAGGCCGCCTCCGTCCGGTCGGCCGCCATGCCGGCGGCGTCCAGGAGGGCGGTGCCGACGATGAGGTCGGCGCCGCCGAACTCCTCGTCGTCGAGGTCGGTGCCGTCGTCCACGGCGAAGAGCAGCTTCTCCTCGCCCTGGCGGTAGGCGGTGCCGACGGGCGGGCTGGCCGCGTGGACGGCCAGCAGGGCGACGAGGTAGGGCAGTTCGGGGTCGCGGCGGCGGGCGTCGGCGAGCAGGCCGGAGAGCCGCCGCGGCGCGTCGGCGGGCAGGTCGAGCAGCTCCATGGCGCTGGAGAGCTGCTCCTCGCTGAAGCGGCTGTCGTCCGGGGTGGCGATGAGGTCGGGCTCGGGCATCTCGGCACCCAGGTGCTCGCGCTCCATGGGCGGCGTCAGCAGTATGTCGACGAGGTCGCCGACGCGGACGGAGACGGGGGTGCGCAGCCCGGTGCCGTGCGCGAAGAAGGCGTCCGTCACACGGCTCGCCTGTTCCGCCGGGAGGGGCAGGAGGGGCGCGACCAGCTGTCCGTACAGGTCGAGGCCCGCGCGGGCGGTGGGGGTGGCGAAGGCCTGCCGGTCCTGCTCGGCGCGGAACAGCGGGCCGGCCTCCAGGAGGCGGGACTGCAGCAGGGTGTGGCGGCGGATGCAGTCCTTGACGATGTCGACGAGCTCGGCGGCGCGGCGCTTCTGCTCGGGGTCCTCGGACTCGTCGCGGGCCTTGCGGATGTTGGTCAGGATGGCGTTCTCGTGGCGGTAGCGGTCGGCGACGTGGTCGAGCGCCTCCGCGATCATGTCGGGGACGGCGCGGAGCCAGTCCACCGCGCGGACGTTGCGCCGGGTCGCGTCGAGGGCTTTGCGCAGCGTTTCCGAATACTGCACGGTGCGGTAGCGGGCCTGCTCGGCGGCGAGCTGGGCGTCGGCGAGCCTGCCGCGGCTGATGAGGACCTCCAGCTTCACCTCGGCGGCGATCTGGGCGCTGGTGACGTCGGTGTCCAGGGCTCCCACCAGGACGTTGACCGCTTCGTCGGTGGTGCGGAGGTAGACACTGCCGCCGTAGCCGGGGACTTCTTCGAGGAGCTTGAAGTCGTAGTCCCTGCGGACATATGTCCCGTCAGGGGCGAAAGTGCCGTACACGGCGCGGAAGCCGCGGTCGACGCTGCCGACGTTGATCAGGTTCTCCAGGACCCAGCGGGCGACGCGCTCGTGCTCGGCGGCCGGGCGGTGGGGGGCCTGGGCGGCGACGCGCGGGAGCAGCCTGGCGACGATCTGCTCGTGGTCGGCGCCGGTGTCGAAGTCCATGTTCAGTGTGACGAGGTCGATGGCGGAGAGGGCCACTTCCGCCATCGCGTACACCGAGTACTCGCCCGCGAGGTTGGCCTTGCGCACGTCGAGGTCGTGCAGCGGAGCCGTGCAGGCGAGGGCGCGCAGGCGGCGCGCCAGGCCCTCGTCGGCGGCCGGGCCCAGAGCGGGCCGCGGCCCCGCGCTGAGCTGGGGCGGAGCGGTGTCCGTAACGGCAGGCGAAGTCACGGTGCACAGACTAGGTCCTCGGTCTGACAACGGTCGAAACGGCGCAGACCCGGCAGCGCTCGGCGGCGGTCCCGCCCGCCCCGCTCACCCTCGGTTCCGCTCGCCCCGCTCGCCGTCGGTGCCGCGCCGGCCGTACGCGTCGACGAGCCGTCGGCGCGAGTCGTCGAGGTACTCGGCGAGCAGCGTCTCGGCGTCGTCACGGCGGCCTTCCTGGAGCGCTTCCAGAATCTGCCGGTTGCGTGCGATGTAGGGCTCGTGGAGCCGCCGCGGGTCGCCCATCACGTGGAAGGCGAGGCGCAGTTCGGCGAAGACGCTGCGCATCAGCTCGTCGGTCCTGGCGCTGCCCGCGAGGGCGACCAGTTCCCGGTGGAAGTCGATGTTGGCGGTGGAGACGCCTTTCCAGTCGCCCGCGCGCGCGGCCCGCCGGCCGTCCGCCACGGCGCGGGCGAGCCCGTCCACGGCGTACGGCGGCTCACCGAGCCCGCGTACGACGGCGCATTCGACGAGCGAGCGGGTGCGGTAGATGTCCAGTACGTCCTCGTCGGTCAGCACGCGTACGAAGACGCCGCGGTTGAGCTGGTGCTCCAGCAGCCGCTCGTGGGTGAGCAGCCGGAACGCCTCTCGCAGGGTGTTGCGGGAGACGCCGAGCGCGCCGCCGATGCTGTCCTCGGAGAGCCGCGTGCCGGGTGGGAAGAAGCCCGCGGCGATGCGGCTCCTGAGGATGTCGGAGACTCGCTCGGCCGTGCTGGTGCGCCCCAGGAGCACGCGGTCGTCGGCCAGTCCGTTCGCATCGGTCATCCCCTCCGCCATGCCCGGATTCAATCGCAGACAGCAGAACGAAACAACATGGGTATTGAGGGATCGTTCAACGATCCTCTACCTTGTCGGGCACCGCTCCCTTCGAGCGCACCGAAGGACCGCACGCTCCAGCACCCTCCGTCCCTCTTCTGCGAGGTGCCCATGAGCACGACCCCACCACCCAGGACGGCCCCGGCCGACATACGCTCCGGCAAGGAGGAACTTCCCGACGACAGCGGCGCCTTCGGCTGGCTGCGCGCGCTCGGCCCACGCGGCCGCCGTGCCTTCGGGGGCGCCTTCGGGGGGTACGCCCTCGATTCGTACGACTACTTCACGCTGCCGCTGAGCATGGTGGCGCTCGCCGCGTACTTCGGCCTCGACAGCGGCCAGACCGGGCTCTTCACCACCGTCACGCTCGTCGTCTCCGCCGTGGGCGGCGCCGTCGCGGGGGTGATCGCCGACCGGATCGGCCGCGTCAAGGCGCTGATGATCACGGTCATCACATACGCGGTCTTCACCGTCGCCTGCGGTTTCGCGCCCAACTACGAGACCCTGCTGGTTTTCCGCGCTCTCCAGGGGCTCGGTTTCGGCGGCGAGTGGGCGGTCGGCGCGATCCTCGTCGCCGAGTACACCACCGCCAAGCACCGTGGCCGCACCCTGGGCGCGATCCAGAGCTCCTGGGCCGTGGGCTGGGGGCTCGCGGTGATCGTCTACACCCTGGTGTTCCAGTTCCTGGACGACGACGTCGCCTGGCGTGTGATGTTCTGGACCGGCGCCCTGCCCGCGCTGCTCGTGATCTACGTCCGGCGCAACGTGCACGACGCCCCTGAAGCCGCCGAGGAGCGGCGCAAGAGCACCGACAAGGGGTCGTTCACGGCCATCTTCAAGCCAGGACTGCTGCGCACCACGTGCTTCGCGGTGCTCCTGTCCACGGGCGTGCAGGGCGGCTACTACACGCTGGCCACCTGGGTGCCCACGTATCTGAAGAGCGACCGGGGCCTCACCGTCGTCGGCACCGGCGGCTATCTGACCTTCCTGATCTCCGGGGCCTTCGCCGGCTATCTGACCGGTGGCTACCTGACCGACAAGCTCGGCCGGAAGCGGAACATCACCCTCTTCGCGTTCCTCTCCGCGGCCAGCATCCTCGCCTACACGAACATCCCCGACGGCGCCAACGGCCTTCTCCTGGTGCTCGGTTTCCCGCTGGGCTTCTGCATGTCGGCGATCTTCAGCGGCTTCGGCTCGTTTCTCAGCGAGCTCTACCCGGCCGCCGTGCGCGGTACGGGACAGGGCTTCACGTACAACACAGGGCGCGCGGTCGGCGCCGTCTTCCCCACCATGGTCGGCTTCCTCGCCGACAGCTGGGGCGTCGGTGGAGCGCTGGTCTTCGGAGCGGTGGGGTACGGCCTCGCCGTCGTCGCCCTGCTCGGCCTCCCCGAGACGCGCGGAAGGGAGCTCCTGTGAACGGCGACACGCGTGTGATCCGCAGCGCCAAAGAGGCCCGTGCGGCCTTCCGCTCGGGCCGGACGAGTCCCACCGCCGGCTGGGCCCCGGGCTCCACCCAGGCCAACCTCATCTCCGTCCCCGCCGACTGGGCGTACGAGATGCTGCTGTTCTGCCAGCGCAACCCGAAGCCCTGCCCCGTGCTCGACGTCACGGACGCGGGCTCCTGGGTCACTCCGCTCGCCCCCGGCGCCGATCTCCGTACCGATCTGCCGCTCTACCGGGTCTGGGAGCACGGCGAGTTGGCCGACGAGCCCACGGACGTCGTCGGCCGCTGGCGCGACGACCTGGTCACCTTCCTCATCGGCTGCAGCTTCACCTTCGAGTGGGCGCTCGCCGACGCCGGTGTGCCGCTGCGCCACATCGAACAGGGCCGCAACGTTCCGATGTACGTGACCGCGCGTCCCTGTCGCCCCGCGGGGCGCCTGCACGGCCCCATGGTGGTGTCGATGCGTCCCGTGCCGCCGCGGCGGCTGGCCGACGCCATCAGGGAGAGCGCCCTGATGCCCGCGGTGCACGGCAGTCCGGTGCACTGCGGCGACCCCGGCGGCCTCGGCATCGAGGATCTGGACCGCCCCGACTTCGGCGACGCGGTGAGCGCCGAACCGGACGACATACCGGTGTTCTGGGCGTGCGGGGTGACCCCGCAGGCGGCCGTGATGGCCTCCCGGCCGCCCTTCGCGATCACGCACGCGCCCGGCCGGATGTTCCTCACCGACGCCAGGGACGAGCAGTACCGCGTGGTCTGACCGTCGCGGACAGCGGCTTTCGGGTACACGGACAGCAGCCTTCGAGAACACGGGTTTCGAGAGCACGGGAGAGCCACGAGGATGAGCACGGCCCTGATCGACCTGAACGCGGACCTCGGCGAGGGCTTCGGCCGCTGGCGCCTCACCGACGACGAGGAGCTGCTGTCCGTCGTCACCAGCGCCAACGTGGCCTGCGGCTTCCACGCCGGGGACGCGGTCACCATGCGCCGGGTCTGCGACCTCGCGGCCGAGCGCGGCGTGCGGATCGGCGCGCAGGTGTCCTACCGCGACCTGGCGGGGTTCGGGCGGCGCGCCATGGACGTGCCAGCCGACGAGCTGACGGCCGAAGTGGCGTACCAGATCGGCGCCTTGGAGGTGTTCGCGCGCGCGGCAGGCACGCGCGTGTCGTACGTGAAGCCGCACGGCGCGCTCTACAACCGCGTCGTCCACGACGCGTACCAGGCTCGCGCGGTCGTCGACGGCGTACTCCTCGCGGACGACTCGCTGCCGCTCCTGGGGCTGCCCGGATCGCGTCTCCTGGAGACGGCGGGAAAGGCCGGACTGCCGACCGTGCCCGAGGCGTTCGCGGACCGCGCCTACACCGACGAGGGCACTCTGGTTCCCCGCACCGGCGAAGGAGCGGTCATCACTGAGGAGGACACCGTCGTCGCGCGGTCCGTCGGCATGGCACGCCTGGGCGTCGTCACGTCCCAGGAGGGCCGCGAGATCGCCGTGCGCGCGCGTTCGCTGTGCCTGCACGGCGACACTCCGGGGGCGGTGGGCCTGGCCCGCCGGGTGAGGGCGGAACTGGAGTCGGCTGGCGTGCGGGTGGAGGCCTTCGCATGAGGGTCCTGCCGGTCGGTGACCGGGCCCTGCTCGTCGAAGTCGCCGACGGCGCCGAGGCCCAGGCCCTCCACGCCGAGCTGCTGCGCCGCCGCGCGACGGGCTCCTTGCGGGTACGGGAGATCGTCCCCGCGGCCCGCACGGTGCTCCTCGACGGCCTCGCCGAGCCTGGCCGTGTCGGGGCGGAGCTGCCCGGCTGGGAGATTCCGCCGCTACCCGCGCGCGCGGGTGCCGTCCTGGAGCTTCCGGTGCGCTACGACGGGCCGGATCTCGCGGACGTGGCGGCGCACTGGGGAGTGCCCGTGGCCGAGGTGGCGCGGATCCACTCGGCCGCCGCATTCCGCGTCGCCTTCTGCGGGTTCGCACCCGGCTTCGGCTATCTGACCGGGCTGCCCGGGCGCTACGAAGTGCCGCGCCGGGCCACGCCCCGCACCTCCGTGCCCCGGGGCAGCGTCGCGCTGGCGGGCCCGTACACGGGCGTCTATCCCCGCGCGTCGCCCGGCGGCTGGCAACTGATCGGCTCGACGGACGCCGTGCTGTGGGACCACGCGCGCGTGCCCGCCGCGCTGCTCTCCCCCGGCGTACGGGTCCGCTTCGTGCCGGTCGGCTGCCCGACGGAGTCACCGACCGGCGCCGCGACGGGGGCGCGATGACCGACCGTGCCGTGTCCGTCGTGCGGGCCGGGGCGCTGACCACCGTGCAGGACCTCGGGCGCCCCGGGCACGCCCATCTCGGGGTGCCGCGCTCCGGGGCCCTCGACCCGCCCGCGGCCCGCCTGGTCAACCGCCTGGTGGGCAACGCGCCGGACGCCGCCGTCCTGGAGACCACCCTCAACGGCTGTGCCGTGCGCCCGCGCAGGCCCGTGACGGTCGCCGTCGGCGGTGCGCCGTGCCCGGTGACCGTGGACGGCCGCCCCGCGCCCTGGGGAGCGCCGGTGCGGGTGCCCGCGGGGGCACTCCTGGACGTCGGAACCGCCCTCTCCGGAGTACGTGGCTACATCGCGTTCGACGGCGGAGTGGCCGTCGACCCCGTGCTCGGCAGCCGCTCCACCGACCTGCTCTCCGGACTCGGCCCTCCCCCGCTCACGGACGGGACCGTGCTGCCGCTGGGGCACCCCGGCACCACGTACGCGCGCGTGGACACCATCCCGCAGCCCGCGCCGCCCCAAGAGCTGGTGCTCCGGGTGACGTTGGGGCCGCGCGCCGACTGGTGCACGCCCGCGGCGCTGGACACGCTCACCACGCGCGCGTACCGGGTGTCGTCGGCGAGCAACCGCATCGGGCTGCGCACCGAGGGCCCTGCCCTGGAGCGGGCGCTCCAGGGCGAACTGCCCAGCGAGGGCATGGTGCTGGGCGCGGTACAGGTGCCGCCGGACGGCAGGCCGGTCGTCTTCCTCGCCGACCATCCGACCACCGGGGGCTACCCGGTGGTCGCCGTCGTACGGGAGGCCGACCTCGCCGCGGCGGCCCAGGCGCGGCCGGGCACGCCGGTGCGTTTCGTCGCGGTCGGCCGGGGCCGGGGCTGACCCGGCGCCCCGGTGCTACATCGCGGGGGCGTCGGGGCCGATCCTGCTCCGTACCGCGGTCTGTACATCGTCCTCCTCGGCGGGGTCCGAGGCGAGCCTCCGGAGTCGGTTGACGACGCGGGCGTCGCCGGTCTCTGCGTGCCGTGCGGCGACTTCCCGGGTGGACTCCTCGCAGTCCCACAGGCACTCGACGGCGAATCCGGCCGCGAAGGTGGGGTCGGTGGCGGCCAGCGCGCGGGCGGCGCGGCCGCGGAGGTGGGAGGAGGCGGTCTCCCTGTAGACATGCCTCAGTACGGGGGCGGCACAGGCGATGCCGAGGCGTCCGGCGCCGTCGACGAGGGTCCACAGCGTGGGGGCGTCCGGGCCCTCGCCGCGGACCGCCTCGCGCAGTGCTGCCAGGACCGGCTTGCTGTCCTGGGCGCCGCCCCGGCAGGCGAGCATCCGCCCGGCGGCGGCGCCCAGGTCGTCGGGGCGGTAGGCCCAGCGTCGGGCGCGCTCGACGGCGGCGACGCTCCGCATCCGTTCGAAGGCGCCGGTCGCGGCGTCCACGACGACCTGGGAAGGGCTTTCCGCGGCGAACTCGATGAGGTCGAGGACCGCGGGATCGTGGGCGTCGGCCAGGTAGCGCAGGGCGGTGCCGCGCGCCCCGTCCGATCCTTCGCGGGCCGCCTCGACGATCTCGGGGCGGTCCTCGGGGCCGGCGACGGCGGCCAGGCAGCGGGCCGCGGGGACGTAGAGCACGGAGCCCCGCTCCAGGCCTTCCTGTGCCCAGTCGAAGATGGCCCGGACGCTCCACTCGGGGCGCGGCCCCGAGGGCCGCATCTGGCGCTGCCAGCGGTCGAAGGAGCCCTGTTCCCGCGCGGCGCGCACGCGGGCGCCGATGTCTGCGCGGGGGTCCTCTTCCCAGAGGCGCCAGGGCCGTGGTTCATAGGCGTCGCGGACGGCGGCGGCCAGGTCGGCCTCGCCCTCGGCGTCGGGGGCGAATCTGGCGAGCACGGGGGCCGCGAGGGCGCGCAGGCCCGCGTCGTCGTCCCGCAGCGCCAGTTCGTCGAGGGCCCAGGCCCAGTTGGAGCCGAACGCCGCATACCTCCGGAGGAGTTCGAGGGCGTCCTGCCTGCCGTACGAGGCGAGGTGGCCGAGGACGGCCAGGGCGAGTCCTGTGCGCGAGTCGTCCGCGTTCAGGACGTCCTCGGCGTCGAAGAGGTGGCGCTCGATCTCCCCGAGCCCGCCGTGCAGGTCGAGGTAGAGCCGGGCGTAGTACAGCGAACGGTTCTCCACCTGCCAGTCGTGGCGGGGATCGTTCAGCACGCAGTGGTCGAGGGCGGCGAGCGCCTCGGATCGTGGGGCGGTGAGCGCGTGCAGGGTGCCGTCGCCGCGGCCCCTCTGCAGCAGGCCGAGCAGCGTACCGCTGGGCGCTATGACCGGATCGAACATGGGAAACAGCCTCACATCAAGCGTCGACGCAACCGGGAATCACGCATTACCTGGCCGTGCGCCAACACGTCGGGCCGCCCGCCGTCTCTTGCTTGTCGAAGACCATCTTCCTCTGCCTCTCATCCATGGCCCAGGGGTCCCGGACGGGAGGTCCGGGGGCGGGCCGCTCACGGGCCACGCGGTGCGGCACCAACTGCCCCGCCGTCGCGTCCGTGAATCACGTCGTCATGATGACCCGGCGGTAAGCTCCGCCGCGACCACATTTCCAGCGCCCCCGTTGTTGCTGGTCAGGTACCCCGCTCAGGCGGCCCCGAACAGATGGAGCAGCTCCGTCTTCGCGAACATGCGGGCCGTGTCGACGGCCGACGGAGTTCCCGCGGCCGGATCCGCGCCCCCGTCCAGAAGGGCCCGGATCACCGCTTCCTCGCCCTTGAAGACAGCTCCCGCGAGCGGCGTCTGCCCCCGGTCGTTGGCGCGGTTGGTGTCGGCGCCGCGCTCCACGAGGGCCCGGACCGCCTCGGCGTGGCCGTGGTAGGCGGCCAGCATGACGAGCGTGTCGCCGCTGTCGTTCGTGAGGTTCGCCGGGACGCCCGCGTCGACATAGGCAGCGAGCGCCGCGGCATCGCCCTGGCGGGCCAGATCGAAGATCTTGGTCGCCAGCTCCACGACCTCGGGGTCGGGGGCTTCGCTCATGGGGACGTCCGCCTTTCTGGGTGTGCTGCCTGTGCAGCCGTACGAGTGAATCGACAGGGTACTGCCCCCGCGGGCACATGACCCGGCCCGCCCGAGGCAAAGATCACGGCGAGAGCGGGAGCCCGTCCTGACCCGTTCCCGCACGGCCCGACCGGGCTCCGCCATTCAGGGGAAATCCCCGAAAAGTAACCCATTTGCACCTTTTATCGCATGGATACATGCTGTGAACCTGGAAGAACTCATGGTGACTGTCCCCACGAAACCAGGAGAACCGTCATGATCCTTTCCATCTCGGGCGTCGTGCTGCTCGGCATCATCGTCTTCCTCTTCTTCCGCAAGGACGGACTGAAGGCGTCCCACGCACTGGTCTGCGCCCTCTTCGGGTTCTTCCTGGCAGGCACCGCCATCGCGCCGAGCATCAAGGCCGGCAGCGCGAGCCTGGCGAGCCTCCTCGGCGGGATCAAGTTCTGACGTCCCCGCTGTTCGCACGCACCTTCAGGAGACAGACGTGGCCAGGCGCCCACTCCCCCGCATTCTGAGCAACGGCACGGCATCCATCGCCCGGAGCCGGGAGTTGGCACGGTCGGCCGCCGACAGCGCCACCGATGTGCTCCATCCGCTGATCACGATCACCCGCGGACTGCGCCGGCTGGCTGGTGCCGGGCGGCGCAAGTGGGCCGACACACCGAAGGACAAGCGCGGACCACTGCTGTTCCTGGTGGCCTCCGTGGTACTGGTCGTGGCGCTCGTCCCCTACGGGCCGCTGCTCGCCCTGATCTCCTTGATGGCGGCCTCCGCGTGGACGGGCCGTGAGCGCACTCCACCGGCGCCCACCGGCCCGGACGAGGCACAGGTGCAGCGGCTGCAGTCCTTCTACGAAGCACTCGTCCCGTACTTCTCGGTCCCCGAGGACCCCGCCCCGCTCTTCGCGCACGGCGGCGAATGGGACAAGGCCTTCCCCGAGTACGAGTTCGACGGCACCGGGCGGATCTCCCGGCTCGTCGTGCACTACCCCGCCTACTTCACGGACGGCGAGGCCGAGTCCCGCGCGCGGATCGAGCAGCTGCTGCACGCCAAGGCGGGCCGCGGCCGTGAGTACCACTTCGCGTGGGACGAGGAGGCCAACCAGCTCGTCGTCACGGTGCTGCCCCCGCTCCCCACCGACATCGCCGCCCAGCGCTTCGTCACCGCCCCCGGGGAGACCGTCCTCGGCTTCACCGACGAGACCGGCGTCCAGCGCACCCTGCCGCTGGCCGAGGGCGAGGGGCAGCGCGACGTGCCCCCCGTCGTGTGGCGCACCGGCATCCGCTCCACCGAGCCCCACCTCCTGATCGCGGGCCAGCCGGGCAGCGGCACGACGACACTGCTGCGCTCCATCGCCCTCCAGGCGCTGCAGCACGGCGATGTCCTCGTCGTCGAAGGCAGCGGCACCGGCGACTACGCCTGCCTGACCGGCCGCGACGGGGTCCTCGGCATCGAGTGCGGGCTCTCCGGGGCGCTCGCGAGCCTCGAATGGGCGGCGCACGAGACGGAGCGCAGGCTCATCGCCGCCAACCGCGCCCGGCAGGCGGGCCACCCGCCACCGGAGGACACCAAGCGCCCCCTGTGGATCCTCCTCGACCACCCGAGCGCGCTCGGCCACCTCGCGGCGGCCGACGGGCGCACGGACCCCCAGTCGCTGCTGCAGGTCCCCCTGCGGCACGGCAGGGCGGCCAACGTGACGGTCGTGGTGGCGGACCAACTGGACAGCCTGGACGCGCTCAGCGACGCCGTGCACCAGCACACACGCGCGCGCGTGGTGCTCGGATACGCCACGCCCGACCAGCTGGAGGACGTCCTCGGGGCACCGCCCCACACGACACCCACGTCGGACGTCCCGCCCGGCCGTGGCTACGCACGGCTCGGCACCGGGCAGGTACACCGCCTCCAGGTGCCCGCGACCCCCGATCCGTACGACGACGCCACCAGCGAGGCGCACCGGCGGGCGGTCATGGAACTGCTGCCGGAGCGCAGCAACCCGCCGGACGAGACGGACACCGTCGCCCCGGCCCCTGCCCCACCTCAAGCCCCTGCACCCGCACCTGCCCCCGAAGCAACCGAGGCGCAGCCGGTCCCCCGCCAAGAGCTCACTACGTAGTCACGGCACAGAGGGACACCCAACGACTCACGCCACGAACGGATGCGCGGTCTGCGCGCCCGCCCCCGCCCCCGTCTCCACCAGCCGGGCCGCCGCCGCGAGCCGCGCCGCCGCCTCGTCGGCCACCGCGCCCCCCACGGTGAACGGCAGCCGCACATACCCCTCGAAGGCCCCGTCCACTCCGAAGCGCGGCCCTGACGGAACCCGTACTCCCACCCGCTCGCCCACCTCGGCGAGGCGCGACCCCGAAACACCCCCGGTGCGCACCCACAGGGTCAGGCCGCCGCTCGGCACCTCGAACTCCCAGTCGGGCAGCTCCCGCCGCACGGCCGCGACCAGCGCGTCGCGGTTCTCCCTGGCCTGCTCCCTGCGCACGTTCACGGCGGACTCCCAGCCCCCGGTGTTCAGCAGCCAGTTCACGGCGAGCTGTTCGAGGACCGGGGTGCCGAGGTCGGCGTACGCGCGCGCCGCGACGAGGCTGCGGATCACGTCGGGCGCGGCCCGCACCCAGCCGATGCGCATGCCCGCCCAGAAGGCCTTGCTCGCCGAGCCGACGGTGATGACGGTGGAGCCCGCCGGGTCGAAGCCGCAGACGGGGCGCGGCAGGGTGAGGTCCGGGTCGAGCCCGAGCTCGCTCATCGTCTCGTCGACGACGAGGACCGTGCCGGCCGAGCGGGCCGCCTCGACGAGCTGCCTGCGCTGGTCCTCGCCGGCGAGCGCGCCGGTGGGGTTGTGGAAGTCGGCGACGACGTACGCGAGGCGGGGCGCCGCATCGCGCAGGACCTGCCGCCAGCGGTCCATGTCCCAGCCCTGGAGGCCTTCGGCCATGGCGACGGGGACGAGCCGGGCGCCCGCCTCGCGCATCAGCTGGAGGATGTTGGCGTACGACGGGGACTCCACGGCGATGCGCTCGCCGCGGCCCGCGAAGAGATGGCAGATCGCGTCGATGGCGCCCATGGCCCCGGTGGTCACCATGATCTGTTCGGGCATGGTGGGGATCCCGCGCGCGGTGTAGCGCTCGGCGAGCATCTCGCGCAGGGCGGGCAGTCCCGCGGGGTAGTCGCCGTGCGTGTGGGCGTACGGCGGGAGGGCTTCGAGGGCGCCCTGGACGGACCGGGTGAGCCACGGCTCGGGCGCGGGCAGCGCGGCACAGCCCAGGTCGATCATGGAGCCGAGCGCCTCGGGCGGCAGCGGTTCGAGGCCGCGCGCGGGCAGGGGGTTGCCTGCCGGGACGGCAGTCCAGCTGCCCGCTCCCCTGCGGGACTCCAGGAAACCCTCGGTGCGCAGCGCCTCGTAGGCGGCGGCCACCGTGGTGCGGCTGACGGCGAGTGCCACGGCGAGCTCACGCTCGGCGGGCAGGCGGGCGGCGACGGGCACGCGGCCTTCGAGCACGAGCAGTCTGATGCCGTCGGCGAGGGCGCGGTAGGCGGGCGGGCGGCGCGAGCCGGTGCCCGCGGGGCGGTCCTGCTGGGAGGCGAGCAGGCGGGCGAGCTGCGTCGACCCCATCGCCGAAGTCCACTGAGCCATGATTCCAGTCCACCTTCCCCGAATTGGCCATGGTTATGGTCCGGTTCCAAGCCACAGGGTGTCATGCGTCGGGCCACCAGCACTACACGGGGAGCGTTCCTTGTCCGGTACGAAGCCACACCTCACGAAGCGGCTGATCAAGCTGTACGCGGGCCTCTCCCTGTACGGCGCGAGCTCCGCGCTGATGGTCTCGGCCGGTCTGGGGCCCGAGCCCTGGAACGTCCTCAATCAGGGCCTGTCCGAACTGACCGGCCTGACCATCGGCACGGTGTCGATCGTCGTGGGCGCCGCGGTGCTGCTGCTGTGGATCCCGCTGCGGCAGCGCCCCGGACTCGGCACGGTCTCGAACGTGTTCGTCTGCGGTCTGGCGATGGACGCCACCCTGGCGCTCCTGCCGGACGTGCACACGCTCGCCGTCCGCGTTCCGCTGCTCGCGGCCGGCATCCTCCTCAACGGAGTGGCGACCGGGCTCTACATCACGGCCGCCTTCGGCCCTGGCCCCCGGGACGGCCTGATGACGGGCCTGCACGCGCGCACCGGCCGCTCCATCCGCCTGATCCGCACCTCGATCGAGGTGACGGTCGTCGCCACGGGCTTCGCCCTCGGCGGCACGGTCGGCGTGGGCACGGTCCTCTACGCGCTGTCGATCGGCCCGCTCGCCCAGTTCTTCCTGCGCCGCTTCGCCGCCCCCACCCCCGTCCGCGCCCCCGCACCCGCCGCGTCGACCGTCGTGGCCTCCGGCGGCCCCACGGAGCAGGCGATACTGCACCCGTGACCCCGCGCGTACGCCACCCCTACCTCGATCACCCCGGGCCGCTCGCCCTCGCCCACCGCGGCGGCGCGGCGGACGGCCTGGAGAACACCGCGGCGGCCTTCCGGCGCGCCGTCGACCTCGGCTACCGCTACATCGAGACCGATGTGCACGCCACCGCCGACGGCCGGCTCGTCGCCTTCCACGACACGACGCTCGACCGGGTGACGGACGCGGCGGGACGCATCATCGACCTCCCCTGGAGCGAAGTGCGGCACGCGCGCGTGGCGGGCCGCGAGCCGGTTCCCCTCTTCGAAGAGCTCCTGGAGTCGTTCCCCGAGGTGCGCTGGAACGTCGACGTGAAGGCAGAGCCCGCGCTCCTGCCCCTGCTCGACCTGATCCGCCGCACCGGCTCCTGGGACCGCGTCTGCGTCGGCTCGTTCTCCGAGGCCCGCGTGGCGAGGGCCCAGCGCCTGGCCGGCCCGCGCCTGGCCACCTCGCTGGGGACGCGGGGCGTGGCGGCGCTGCGGATGGTGTCCTACGGAGTGCCCGCGGCCCTGCGCCGCTCCGCGGTCTGCGCCCAGGTGCCCGAGACGCACGGCAGGATCCGGGTCGTCGACCACCGCTTCGTGCGCGCCGCACACGCGCGTGGGCTGCAGGTACACGTGTGGACCGTCAACGACGCCGAGCGGATGACGGCCCTGCTCGACCTCGGGGTGGATGGCATAGTTTCCGATCACATCGAGACGCTGCGCGGGGTGTTGAAGGACCGGGGGACCTGGGTCTGACCTCCCCGGATCTGAGGACGCGGCGTCGCACCACGGGGAACAGCGAGGTCACGGGTGAGCACCGACACCGTGAAGGCGGCGGCGGCCGACGACACCGCCGAACGACGGCGCGAGCAGCGGGGCTGGTACTTCTACGACTGGGCGTGCTCGGTCTACTCGACGAGCGTCCTGACCGTGTTCCTGGGGCCCTATCTCACGGAGATCGCCAAAGCTGCCGCCGACCCGGAAGGGTATGTGCACCCGCTGGGCATCCCGGTCCGCGCGGGCTCCTTCTTCGCGTACGCGGTGTCCGCGTCCGTGCTCGTGTCGGTCTTCGTCATGCCGATGGCCGCCGCGGCCGCCGACCGCACCGGCCGCAAGAAGCCCCTCCTGGCCGTGGCCGCGTACCTGGGGGCGGCCGCCACGGCGGGCATGTTCTTCCTGGACGGCGAGCGCTACCTCCTCGGCGGCTTCCTGCTGATCGTCGCCAACGCCTCGCTCGCCGTCTCGATGGTCCTCTACAACTCCTACCTGCCGCAGATCGCGCCCCCTGAGGAACGCGACGCGGTCTCCTCGCGCGGCTGGGCCTTCGGCTACGCGGCGGGCGCCCTCGTCCTGGTGGCGAACCTCGTCCTGTTCCTCGCCCACGACAGCTTCGGCGTCTCCGAGTCGACGGCGGTCCGCATCTGTCTGGCGTCGGCCGGCGCGTGGTGGGGCGCCTTCACCCTCGTACCCCTGAAGCGGCTGCGGGACCGGCGGACGCCGTCGGCCGGGGCGGGGGCGCCGTCGCGGGGAGGCTGGCGGCAGCTGCGCTCGACGGTCCGCGACATGCGCCGCCACCCGCACACCCTTGCTTTCCTGCTCGCCTATCTCGTCTACAACGACGGGGTCCAGACGGTGATCTCGCAGGCGTCCGTCTTCGGCTCGGAGGAACTCGGTCTCGAACAGTCCACGCTGATCGTCGCGGTTCTGCTTGTGCAGCTGCTCGCCGTCGCGGGCGCGCTCGCCATGGGGCGGCTCGCCCGGACGTACGGCGCCAAGCGCACCGTCCTCGGCTCGCTGGTGGCCTGGACGGTCACGATCGGGGCCGGTTACTTCCTGCCCGTCGGCGCGCCCGTGTGGTTCTTCGTGCTGGCAGCGGGGATCGGCCTGGTCCTCGGCGGCACGCAGGCGCTGTCCCGTTCGCTCTTCTCGCATCTGGTGCCGCGCGGGAAGGAGGCCGAGTACTTCTCCGCGTACGAGATCAGCGACCGTGGCATGGCCTGGCTGGGACCGTTGATCTTCGGCCTCACGTACCAGCTCACGGGCAGCTACCGGGACGCGATCGGCTCGCTCGTGGCGTTCTTTTTGATCGGTTTCGTCCTGCTCGTACGGGTACCCGTACGGCGTGCGGTGCGCGACGCGGGCAATCCCGTACCCCGGCGGATTTAGCAACTGGAGGCAAAGGCCGGTAGTGTACGCCTTTGGCCTGCCAGGCGGACCGTTACTGCGAGCTGAAGAATCAGAAACGCTGGGTGACATCTGCTACTAGATGTGACAAACCGGGCGCTGGTGGGTACAACAAGGGGCGGCATACGACGGCGACGCATGACCCAGAACGGGAATCTTTACCGCCGACCGGACGTTGACCGGATGACGACGACAGCGACACCTGTCCTGTGGGCGACAAGCCCGGGAGGCACGATTCATGAGTGAGCGAGCTCTTCGCGGCACGCGCCTCGTGGTGACAAGCTACGAGACCGACCGCGGCATCGACCTGGCTCCGCGCCAGGCCGTGGAGTACGCATGCCAGAACGGACATCGTTTCGAGATGCCGTTCTCGGTCGAGGCGGAGATCCCGCCGGAGTGGGAGTGCAAGGTCTGCGGGGCCCAGGCACTCCTCGTGGACGGCGACGGACCTGAGGAGAAGAAGGGCAAGCCGGCGCGTACGCACTGGGACATGCTCATGGAGCGCCGCACCCGAGAGGAGCTCGAAGAGGTCCTTGAAGAGCGTCTCGCGGTTCTCCGGTCCGGTGCCATGAACATCGCGGTGCACCCGCGAGACAGCCGCAAGTCCGCCTGAGAGGGCGAACCGAGCGGTACCACCGCACCAGCACAAAGCGCATAAAAGGGCCGGGGCCACTGCTCAGCAGTGGCCCCGGCCCTTTGTGTCTTCGGTGGTGCGCTCAGTGCGGCAGCTGCGGGTCGTCCGGCCGCGGGCTCCGCGCCGGCGGCGCGTCATCCCTGATGACCTCGCCCTGCACGACCTTGCCGTCGGGCCGGTGCATCCGGGCCTGCTGGAAGGCGTCCCCCAGGCCGCCGGGCGTCGCCTCGCGCACCTTGCGCTCGAAGGTCCGCTCCGCATACCGCCCCAGAGCCTTCTGGACCGGCGGGATCAGCAGGATGAGCCCCAGGGCGTCCGAGACGAGCCCCGGCAGGATGATCAGGAGGCCGCCCAGCATCGTGAGGGCGCTGCCGCCACCGGTCTCCGGAGGGGGCGTCCCACCGCTCTGCTGCTGTTGCACCGCCTCGCTGAGCTTGCGGAACGCCCTGCGCCCCGCGCGCTTGATCACCGCTGAGCCGAGCACGAGGCCGCCCACCAGGAGCAGGAAGACCACGAACCCGCTGGTGGCTCCCGCCACCACGGTGAGCAGCCAGATTTCCAGGACCAGCCACGCGGCGATGCCGAGCGGCAGGAACCTCAGGGGCCCGGAGCGCCGGGGCCGGGCGGGTCGGATGGGAGGCGGTGCGCCAGTCGTCATGCTCCCAGTGTGCCTGGGCCCGCCTCAGTCCGGCATAAGGGGATGATCAAGAAGCCCCGCCCACGCTCGGGGCTCAGGGCTGCTTGCGGCCGATGACCTTGCCGACCCGCTCGCCCACGCCCCAGGCCGTGACCCGCCACAGCGCCTCGACGACGATGTTCTGGCTCATCTTGCTGTCCCCGAGCTCACGCTCGACGAAGGTGATGGGCACCTCGACGACGTGATAGCCCGCCTTCACCGCGCGGCGCGCCAGGTCGACCTGGAAGCAGTACCCCTGCGACTCGACCTCGCCGAGTCCGAGCCCTTCCAGGGTCTCGCGGCGGAAGGCACGGTAGCCGCCGGTCACGTCGCGGATGGGCACGTCCAGCAGGAGGCGCGAGTAGGTGCTGCCGCCGCGCGAGATGAACTCGCGGTGCTTGGGCCAGTTGACGACCCGGCCGCCCGGCACCCAGCGCGAGCCGAGCACGAGGTCGGCGCCCTTCAGCGCGGTGAGCAGCCGGGGCAGCTCCTCCGGCTGGTGGGAGCCGTCGGCGTCCATCTCGACGAGGACTCCGTAGTCGTTCTCCAGGCCCCAGCGGAAGCCCGCGAGGTAGGCCGCGCCGAGCCCCTCCTTGCCCTTGCGGTGCAGCACGTGGACCTGCTCGTCGTCGGCCGCGAGCTCGTCGGCGATCTTGCCGGTGCCATCGGGGCTGTTGTCGTCGGCGACCAGGATGTGCGCGTCCGGTACGGAGGCCCGCACCCGGCCGACGATGGCCTGGATGTTCTCCGCCTCGTTGTAGGTCGGAATGATCACCAAGGCCGTGCCGAGCGAGCCGAACCGCCTCCCCTGGTCCCCCGCTTCGGAGACCCCGCCGCCGTCGTTCACTACTGCCCCTTCGTTCGTACGCAGAGGACCACCATAATGGCCGCGGCCTGCGGCGCAGCGACGGCACGGGGGTCGGGGCGCGAGCGACCGCCGCGCGGCCGGAAAGTACTGCGGATCGGGGCCCGGCGCCCTTCGGGCCGGCCTGGGACCCGCTGGCTGCGGATCGACCGAGAGCCGTTGTCTACTGAGCGTCCGGGCCCCACCCGGGTCACACCTGCCGATCGGCTGATACGTTCCCTCGCCTCCGCGTCGCGGGCGCTGGACCTGGCTCCCAGGGGCGGTGCGCCGGTGCGGCACACCACCTGTGACCCAGCGGCGTTCGACGACCGCGTGGAGGTTCGCCGGTCGGACGTCCTGTGGTGGACCCGGCCGAACCTACCGGCCCACGGCGGCTCCCTGTCAATACCCCGCTGAGCTGCGGCTCCTTCACAGACCGCCAGGTCAGTGCCGAGGATTCCCAGGTCGTGCGAGGCGGTGAAGGGCCGCGATCCGCTCCGCGCACCGCCGGGACATCACTCTTCCGGCCGCACGAACACGGGCCGTCCGGCCACGACCGTGCGCAGGCACACGGGGAGCCGGGCGCCCGGCGACAGGTCGGGCAGGCCGGGCGTGCCGGAGCGGGGGTCGGTCGACCAGCGGGCCACCCGGTCGTCCGGGGCCTGCACCACCAGCTCGGAGGTGCGCCACACCGCGTAGTCCGCGGGGGCGCCCGGCACCAGGGTGCCCGCGTCGTCGCGGCCGACGGCCCGCCAGCCGCCGCGGGTGTGCGCGGTGAACGCGGCGCGCACGGAGACGCGGTGCTCGGGCGTGCGGTGGAAGGCGGCGGCGCGGACGGTCCCCCACGGGTCGAGCGGCGTGACGGGGCTGTCGGAGCCGAACGCCAGGGGCACACCGGTGCGCAGCAGGGCCGCGAAGGGGTTGAGGGTGCGCGCCCGGTCGGCGCCGAGGCGCTGGACGTACATGCCGTCATCGCCGCCCCAGAGGGCGTCGAAGGCGGGCTGGACGGACGCGGTGAGACCGAGTTCGGCGAAGCCCGCGATCGTCTCGGGCGTGAGCATCTCGGCGTGCTCGACACGGTGCCGGGCGGCGCGCACGCGCGCGAGACCGACCTTCTCGGCGGCCGCCCGCATGCCGTCAACCACGGAGGCCACCGCGGCGTCCCCGATGGCGTGGAAGCCCGCCTGAAGGCCCTCCTCCGTGCACGCCACGACGTGGGCGGCGATGTCGGCGGCGTCGAGGTAGGCGGTGCCGGTGTGCGCGGCGTCCTGGTCGGCGTACGGCTCGTGCAGGCAGGCGGTGTGCGAGCCGAGGGCGCCGTCGACGAAGAGGTCCCCGGCGGCGCCGAGCGCGCCGAGCTCCCGGGCGCGCCGGACGTCGCGCTCGGCCCAGTAGCCGACGACGCGCGGCCCCGGCTCCTCGGCGGCGAGCCGCAGCAGTCCGGTGAAGTCGTCCTCGTCGGAGATCTCGGGGCCCGCGCACTCGTGCACGGAGCCGATGCCGAGGGACGCGGCGTGCCGGAGGGCGGCCCGCTGGGCCTCCGTGCGCTGCAGCGGGGTGATCGCGCCGAGCGCCGCGGCGCGCACGCCGTGGTGGGCGTCGGCGGTCAGCGGGGCGTCCGGGTGGTAGCCGGCGCGCTCGGTGACGCCGGGCACCAGGTCGAGGAGCGCGGTCGTGACCACGGCCGAGTGGACGTCGATGCGGGAGAGGTAGAGCGGCCTGCCGCCGGTCGCCTCGTCGAGCTCCGCGCGCGTGGGCGGGCGGCCGCCGGGCCAGCGGGCGGCGTCCCAGCCGTGGCCGAGGAGGACGGTGTCGTGCGGCCGCGCGGCGGCGTGTTCGCGTACGAGAACGAGGGCGTCGGCCAGTGAGCGGGCCCCGGTCAGGTCCAGGCCCGTCAGGGCGAGCCCGGTGGCCGTGGTGTGCACGTGGGCGTCGGTGAACGCCGGGGTGACCAGCGCGCCTTCGAGGTCGACCACCTCGTCGACACCGTCGGCGAAGGAGTCGGCGGCGCCCTCGGAGCCGACCCAGGCGACGTGCCCGCGTTCGACGACCATCGCAGTGGCGAACGGGTCGGCGGGGCTGTGGATGTCGCCGCCGCGCAGCAGCACGGTGCGGTGGTTCTGCGGATCCTGGGCAGGGAGGTGCCGAGGGTCCTGCGGGGTGTTCCCGGGGGTGGTGCTCTCGCTCATGGGACCAGTCTCGCCCCTGCCGGCGGCGGGCCGGCGCGGGGGTCACACCTGGGGCGGGCGGGCCTCGTACGGAGTCGAGAGGACGACCGTGGTGCGTGTGGAGACGCCCGCGAGGGCGCGCAGGCGGCTGAGCAGGTGCTCCAGCTCCAGCGGAGTGGCGACGCGGACCTTGAGGATGTAGTTCTCGTCGCCGGCGACGCTGTGGCACGCCTCGATCTCCGGGACGCCCGCGAGCCGTTCCGCGATGTCGTCGGGGGCGCTGGGGTCGAACGGCTTCACCGAGATGAACGCGGTGAGCGGCAGCCCGACGGCCTCGGGGTCGACGACCGCGGCATAGCCGCGGATGACGCCCCGCTGCTCCAGGCGGCGCACACGCTGGTGCACGGCCGACGTGGACAGGCCCGTGGCCTTGCCCAGGTCGGTGTAGCTCATCCGCCCGTCCTTGACGAGCAGCTGCACGATCTGTCGGTCCAGCTCCTCCATGCGCCGAACCTACAGGGCTCTTGATCTCGTCGGATACCTGAGGGCCGGCTTTGCGGGGCGGGCAACTCCATTTGGCATGTGACGAACGCCACACTCTCGTGACCGTGTCCGAAGGGATGCAACGATTACCTCTACGACGGGACGGGAAGTGCTTGCTGTGGTCGAGGCCGCAGCGCCTTGTCGGCCCACCCGAGGGGGAGATTCCCATGCAGAATTTGAAGCGCCCCGGCCGGTCTGTCCGCGCCAAGCAGCAGCCGGCCGCAGAGCCCGAGCCGGAGGGCGTCGAACCGGCGGACGCCTTCCTGGACGCCTACGACACTTTCGAGATGTACCGGGTGAACTGCCCCGACTGCGAGCAGCCCATCGCACTGCTCGCGGACGAGGACGTGCTGCCCGAGCACGCGCTGTGCCCCACTCCGTGGAATCCGTTCGGTCTCACGGTCTGCGCCGGCACCGGCCGGGCGGCCACCGATGCCACGCCCGCCGACGAGTCGATGGAGGTTCAGGAGCAGGACACCGCCCTGCTGTTGACGCTCCCTCAGGGACTCGACTGGCGGACCCAGCCGTTCTCGCACGTGGGCGGCCCCGGCTCGCAGCCGTTCCGCGTGCCGCGGCAGCAGCGGCCCGCCGCCTGATTCACCAGTAGGTGCCCTGCACCATGGCGGCCAGGCTGTCGTGGTGCAGGATCAGAGCGTCCGCGGCCGCCGCGCTTCCGGGCACGGCGGCCTCGCCGAAGTGGACCTGGCGGTAGGCGACGCGCAGCATGACGATCGCGTGCCGCAGCGCGGCGTACAGCGTGTAGAAGTCCATGTCGCGCGGCGTGTGCCCGGTGAGCAGGGCGTACGTCGCCTCGACGCGGTCGCGGCGCAGGAAGTCGGGCAGCCCCGGCTGGCCGGAGCTCACCGTCAGGTCCTGGAAGAAGCGGTGCAGATAGACCGCCCAGCCGAGGTCGACCTCGCGCGGGGCGAGCGCCGCCATCTCCCAGTCGAGGACCGCGGCGGGCTCGAAGCCGTCGTAGACGATGTTTCCGATGCGCGCGTCACCCCAGTTGAGGACGGCGTCCCCCTCGTCTCGGGGCCACAGTTCCTCAAGGCGGTCGAAAGCGCTCTCTATGACGGGTGAGCGGGGCAGTCCGCTCACCACCCAGGCGTAGTAGGCGCGTTGGGCCGTCACGTGGCGGCGCAGCGGGCTGCCGTCGCCCGGGAGGGAAAGGAACTCCGCGGCGCCGGGCGGCACTTGGTCGTGCAGCCGCGCGATGACGCGGACCGACGCCTCTTCGAGGTGTGCGCGCTCGGCGTCGGTGGCGGCGTGCAGCCAATTGCCTTCGTACGTATAGGGCATGACGTCGGGCGGTACGCGTCCCTCGACGCGCTCCATGACGAAGAAGGGCGCGCCGAGCGGGCCCGGGTCCTCCTCCAGCCACAGCACGCGCGGCACCGGCAGGTCGGTGTGTTCGGCGACGAGTCGCATCGTGCGGTACTGGCGCGGCATGTCGTAGACGGGGAAGATCGTGTACGCCGCCGGGTCGGCCGCCACGCGCAACGCGCAGCGTTCGATGGGTGGTTGGGGGTGCTCGACGGTGAAGAGCAGGGTCTCGCTGGACATGCCGTTGGACTCGGGCACGGTCACGTCGACGGCTTTGGCGCCGGGCAGCCGGGTGTCGAGCCAGGCGCCGAGGCGGCGGGCGAGGTCTTCCGGGTCGCGGGTGGTGGTGCGGGGGCGGGGTGCCGTTGCCATGTCCGTGCTCCTTCGTCCGGCCCGGGCCCTCAGGGCGCCACGGAGTCGAATCCGGTGAAACCGCTCGGGTCGTGGCGGCCGAAGCTGCCGTGCTCGAAGATGCCGTACCCCGTCCGCCCGTTGAGGGTGAAGCGCGCGGCGTGGTCGACAACGCCGTACGCGGCGAGCGGGTGGGCGGCGGGGTCCGACAGGTCGTAGGTGCGGCGGTCGGTCCAGCCGCGGCCGCGCCAGGTGCCGTGCTGCCAGTCGTCGGCGGGCGGATATCCGGCACCGACGGCCAGGGGCAGCGAGGCGAGCACCTGCACGCCGAGCTCCAGGGGCTTGCGGTCGTCGGGGTCGGTGAGGTGGATGACGGCGCTTTCGGGGTGGCGGGTGCCGGAGCGGTAGGTGATGTCGGCGTGGGGCCAGCCGAGTTGGCGGTCCGGCACGTCCGGGCGGACGAGGGTGGCGTCGTTGAGGGTGCGGTAGCCGTCCGCGTCCTCCTGGGAGATGACCATGAGGAAGCGGTCGTCGAAGCGGACCGGACACCAGATCCAGTGGAAGCCCTCGGTGGCGAACTCCTCCTCCAGGCGCCCGCGTTCCTCGCCGGGAAGGGGCCGTACACCCCAGCTGCGGTCACGGGTGGCGGTCCACTCCCCCGCCGTGACGGCGATCTCGTCGCCGCCCGCGCGGATCGCCCCGGCGGGCCGGCCCGCCTGCACGAAGCGGCGTCCTTCGAGGGTGAGCCGGCCGCCCCGGCGCTGGACATGGTGCGGCTCCCACAGGGCGGGGAAGTCGGCGGTCCAGGTGAGGTCGTACGAGAGCGAGGCGGGGTCGTCGGGGTCGGCGGCGCACCGCAGACGGAGGCGGCGGAGCGGTTCGTCGACGGTGATGTCCAGCGGGCCGACGCGGAGGTTCATGCGGTCCTCGCCGAGCGCGTCACTGGCGCGTACGGCATGGAGCGTGTCCCCTGTGTGCAGGGTCGCGTACGCGTCGATGACACCGGTGTTCGGGTAGACGCCGAGCCCGAGGATGAGCAGGGCGCGGCCCCGGTGGTCGAAGAGGTGGAAGATGCACCGGTCGTAGGCGTTGCGGTCGCCCGTCGCGACGTGCTTCATCGACAGGGGAACCTGGTGGACGGGGTACTCGTCGAGCGGGACCGGACGGTCGTCTGCCACGGCAAACCTCCCTGGTCGCACGGCAGTTCAGGGTGGCGGGAGGCGGTGGTCCCTCCGGCGCGGAGTTGACGGTACGTCAGTTCACGGAACGGAGCCATACGCGTGCCGAGCCGTTCGCGGGACGGAGCCATACGCACGCCGAAGCGTTCGCGGGACGGAGCCATACGCGTGCCGAGCCGTTCACGGGATGCGGGTCGTACGCCTGCCCGAGCCTTCACCGCCCCCTCGGGCACGCCGTGAACAGACGCCCTATTCGCCTGGGCGGTGACTTCGCCGCGACAGTGCGCGTTGCCCTGGTATGACCCCTATGGAAACGGGCGCGGACTCGGGCCCGACGCACCTTCCCACCGGGCGGCGACGGCGCACCCTGGTGACGCTGTCCGCCGCAGAATCGGTTCCCCGACGACCTCCGGATCCCCCGCAGCACCAGGCGCAGCACCAGCAGCAGCACCAGCAGCCGGGGCCGCCCCAGCCGCAGCAGCACGTGTACCAGCAGCCACCCCAGCACCTACACCAACAGCCGCACCAGCAGCCACATCAGCAGTACGGGCAGACGTATCAGCCCTACCAGCCGCCGCACTTCCCCGATCCGCACTTCCAGGACCCGCCGATCTACCGCGCCCTGCTCCACCACTGGGCCGACCGCGGCCGGACCCTGCCCGGGCACCACGACCCGGAGTGGGCCCGGCTCCTGGCGCCGCCCGTGCACCGCGGCCAGTTCAGCGCGAGTCGGGACCCGCGAGGTGACGTGCGATGACCATGCGCTGGATCTGATTGGTGCCCTCGACGATCTGCAGCACCTTGGCCTCGCGCATGAGGCGCTCCACGGGGAAGTCCGCGGTGTAGCCGTACCCCCCGAGAACCTGCACGGCGTCCGTCGTCACCTTCATCGCGGCGTCCGTGCACAGCAGCTTGGCCATGGCCGCCTGCTTGGCGAACGGCCGCCCCGTGTCGCGGAGCCTGGCCGCGGCCAGATAGAGCGCCCGGCCCGCCTCGATCTGCGTCGCCATGTCCGCGAGCATGAAGCGCAGCCCCTGGAAGTCCGCGATGGGCCTGCCGAACTGCTTCCGCTCGGTGGCGTACGCGACGGCCTCGTCGAGGGCCGCCTGGGCCACCCCGATCGCGCAGGCCGCGATGCCGAGCCGCCCCGAGTCGAGCGCGGAGAGCGCGATGGCGAAGCCCTGGCCCTCCTCCCCGATGCGGCGGGAGTCGGCGACGCGCACCCCGTCGAAGTGGATCTGGGCGGTGGGCGAGCCTTTCATGCCCATCTTCTTCTCGGGCGCGGCGGCGCTCAGACCTTCTGCGTCGCCCGGCACCAGGAAGGCCGTGACACCGCGGGCGCCCTCGCCGCCCGTGCGGGCGAGCACGGTGTAGAAGTCGGCGACGCCGCCGTGTGTGATCCAGGCCTTGGTGCCGGTGATGACCCAGTCGTCACCGTCCCTGACGGCCTTGGTGCGCAGCGACGCCGCGTCGGATCCGGACGCGGGCTCCGACAGGCAGTACGCGCCGAGCAGGCCGCCGCCGAGCATGGCGGGCAGGTGGTCGGACTGCTGCTCCTTGGTGCCGTAACCGGCGAGCGCGTGGCAGGACAGGGAGTGGACGCTGACGCCGAGGCCGACGGTCAGACGTGCGGCGGCGAGCTCTTCCAGGACCTGGAGGTAGACCTCGTACGGCTGGTCGCCGCCGCCGAACTCCGAGTCGTACGCCAGCCCGAGCAGGCCGGATTCGGAGAGCAGCGTGAAGACCTCGCGGGGAAAGCGCCCGGCGTCCTCTTCCTCGGCCGCCCTCGGGGCGATCTCGCGCTGGGCGATGTCCCGGACCAGCGAGAGCAGATCCCTGGCCTCATCCGTGGGCAGCTGACGCTCCACCGGCTGCGTGATGTGGTCGGGCATGACGCTTTCCTCCCTGTGGGGCTGCGGCGGACGCCCGCGCTGGGTGGGGCGGCGCCGCCGGGAAACGATGCCGAGCCGGGGTCTCCTTCCGGGTCTCGGAAGCAGCTGACCAGCGGCTGTGGCGCGTTGAGTATGCCCGATCGGCGGCAGCCCGTCACTAGTTAACGACCGCTTACTCAAAACATAGCCGAAGATCACCATCGCAGGCAGGATTGGTCCGAACCATTGACCGCACTGGTCTAGTCCTCCTACTGTTCCTTTCAACGACTTAACGCGTTCATGCCAAGTCGCACGCGCAGTTCCACGGCACCACTTCCCCCTCCCGGTTTCCCCCCACGAGGAGACACGATGCCCAGACCGCACTCCCCTCGCGCCTCCTTCCGGGCGCTCATCGCCACCGCCTGTTGTGCCGTCCTCGGCGCGGGCCTGCTGGCCGGGGCCGGCAGCGCCGCCGCCGAGCCGGACAAGGGCGCGGGCACGAAAGCCGCCACCCAGCAGCAGGCCGCCGCCGGCTCCAAGGTCGTCGGATACTTCACCGAGTGGGGCGTCTACGGCCGGAACTACCACGTCAAGAACGTCGAGACGTCCGGCTCCGCCAACAAGCTCACGCACATCAACTACGCCTTCGGCAACGTCCAGGGCGGCAAGTGCACGATGGGCGACGCCTACGCGGCGACCGACAAGGCCTACACCGCCGACCAGTCCGTGGACGGCGTGGCCGACACCTGGGACCAGCCCCTGCGCGGCAACTTCAACCAGCTGCGCAAGCTGAAGAAGAAGCACCCGAACCTCAAGGTCCTCTGGTCGTTCGGCGGCTGGACCTGGTCGGGCGGGTTCACCGAGGCGGCGAAGAACCCCGCGGCCTTCGCCCAGTCCTGCTACGACCTGGTCGAGAACTCCAAGTGGGCCGACGTCTTCGACGGCATCGACATCGACTGGGAGTACCCCAACGCCTGCGGTCTGACCTGCGACACCAGCGGGCGCGCGGCGTACAAGAACCTGATGTCGGCGGTCCGTTCGAAGTTCGGCAGCAACAACCTGGTCACCGCGGCGATCCCGGCGGACGCCTCGGCCGGCGGCAAGATCGACGCGGCCGACTACGCGGGCGCGGCCCAGTACGTCGACTGGTACAACCCCATGACGTACGACTACTTCGGCGCCTGGGACGCGAAGGGCCCGACCGCCCCGCACTCGCCGCTGACCTCGTACACCGGCATCCCGAAGGCCGACTACAACTCCGACGCCACCATCAAGAAGCTGAAGGCGCTCGGGGTTCCGTCCCAGAAGCTGCTGCTCGGCCTCGGCTTCTACGGCCGCGGCTGGACGGGCGTCACACAGAAGGCGCCCGGCGGCACCGCGACGGGACCGGCCGCGGGCAAGTACGAGCAGGGCATCGACGACTACAAGGAACTGAAGACCAAGTGCCCGGCCAACGGCACGGTCGGCGGGACCGCGTACGCGCACTGCGGGAACAACTGGTGGAGCTACGACACCCCGGCGACCATCGCGGGCAAGATGAACTACAAGAACCAGCAGGGTCTCGGCGGCACCTTCTTCTGGGAGCTCAGCGGAGACACGTCCAACGGTGAGTTGATCAAGGCCATCAACTGACCTTTCGACTCAGCATGTTGAGGGGGCGGGAGCCGGCGGGCTCCCGCCCCTCTCGCGTGCGCACGCTCAGGGGCGCGCCGGCGCGGGGTACGACGGCTCGAAGTCCTCGATGACCCGCAGCGTGTCCCCGAGCGTCCGCACCAGGAGCGAGCCGACCGTCTCGCGCGACAGGCCCCGGCGGCCGATCCAGTCGAGGGTGACACCCTCCACGCTGCACAGCCAGCCGAGCAGGGCCGTGCGCACCAGCTGCGGAATGTCCTTGCGGCCGTACGCCCCTTCGGCGATCGTCCCGATCAGCGCCTCGCGGACGCCGTCGCGTATGGCGTGCACCTCGGCGTCGAAGCCGACACCGCCGCTGATGATCGTGCGGTACGCCGCCTGGTGGTGTTCGGCGTAGCGCAGATAGCCGTCGACGGTGCGCTGCACCCGCTCCACGGGCGGGAGGTCGTCGTGGCGTCCCGCTCGCGCGACGAGGTCCGCGACGGAGTCCTCGATGATCGCCAGGTAGTAGCCGCGCTTCGACTTGAAGTAGTAGTAGATCAGCCCCTTGGCGACGCCCGCCTGCTTCGCGATGTCGTCCATCGACAGGGCGTCGTAGGACGTGTCGGCGAACAACTTCCGTCCGATGGAGATGAGTTCGGCACGACGTGCCGCCGAGCGGTCCGTTCCGCGCTGTTGACTATTATTCAATTTCGGCCCTAGTCTCCAACTGCCTCGGGATCGTCCGCAGTATGGCAGACCACTGCCACCCGCCGGTTCGGCTCCCGACGGCCCCACGCACTCCCCTTACGCACGCCTACGGACGCGGAACGACGTACGGGAGGAAACAGTGAACGCAAGCCGCACCGCGTTACGCGAGGGCAGAACCTCCTGGAAGAAGACGGCCGTGGTGGCCCTGCCGGCCGTCCTGGCCGTCGGTGTGATGGCCTCCGTGATGGCCGAGGGCGCGCTCGCCGCGTCCTTCGCCGTCTCCGGCACCAGCTTCCAGGTGTCTTCCGGCAAACTGACCAGCCAGGGCCTGTCCTCGTACGTACAGACGGACCGGGACATCGACGGCAAGGGGCACCCGGTGGCGCTCCTCGGGATCGGTGACGCGACCCTCTCCGACATCTGCCAGGCCGCCGAGGTCAAGACCCCCCTCGGGCCCGTCGTGTTCAAGCTGACGGCGGGCGGCGACGCGGGTAACGTCACCGCGAGCAACCTCATCATCGACGGCGAGGACCTGACCGGCGACGCCCGCTTCGGCACCGCGCAGATCGGCCGGGACGCCTCGACGCTCGACGAGGTCCCCGGCATCAAGGGCGAGAGGGGCAAGTTCGGGCTGCAGGCCGGGGACATCACCGTCTCCGGGGTGAAGTCGAACGCCTGGTCGGCGACCGGCGGCAACTTCCGACTCAAGGGCATGCGGGTCGACGTCAGCCTCGGCGGCAAGAAGTGCTTCTGACCGGCGGCGGCAGAAGGGGCGTCAGACCCTTCCGGGGCGACGGCGGCGGCTGGCTCGACCGGCGGCTGCCGTGGCCCGACCAGCGCCGGGCCGTCCGCAGATGGCGGCGCACCCGGCCCTTCTGGGGCGGGCTGCTGCTGATCCTCGGCGGCGCCGAACTGCTCCTGATCCCGCTCTCCCCGCTGACCGTCCTCGTCAGTCTGGGGCTCGGCGGGATCGCGGCGCTCGGCATCGGGATCGCACTGGTCGTAGCGGGGCTCTTCCTGTGGCTGCTGCCCCACACGCACCACTACGTGAGCGTCAACGCCCTGATCCTGTCGGTGCTGTCGTTCGCGGCCACCAACCTCGGCGGGTTCCTCGTCGGCATGCTGCTGGGCATCGCGGGCAGCGCCATGGGGTTCGGCTGGACGCCGGTGCCGGAGGACGCCGAGGAGGATCCGGCGCGCCCCAAGGTGCGGGACGGGCAGGGCACGCGGACGCTCGGGGTGCTGCTGCCCGTGGTGATCGTCGCGGGCATCGTGAACGGCAGCCCGGCGAAGGCGGCCCCCGCGGAGTCGATCGTGGCGGCCAGGACCCCGCCCACCATCACCACCACGCTGTTCGCCCCCCAGGGCTTCATCGTCGCGGGCGTCCGCGAGATCCCGACCGCGGACGGGCCGCTGAAGGTCATGGTGCTGCGGATGAAGGCCGCCTCGCTCACCGACTACCGGCTCAAGACGCGGGACGGCGGGCGTGAACTCGCCCTGGGCGCCGACACGTTGGACCTCAGCGGCCAGGTCACCCTCTATCTGACCAAGTTCAAGGGGTGCCTGGAGGGCATCCTCTGCCTCACGTTCACACCCGACAAGCTGCCGGTGCCGCCCGTCGTGCCGCCGTTCATCTTCATGACGGACGTGAGCGCCGAGCAGGCCCTGGTCACCTCGGACTCGATCGTGGCGGGCGGGCTGACGTTGAAGGCCACGGCGTGAAGGCCCTCAGCACGAACCTCAGCACGAAGGGTTCGGCATGATCCAGATCCAGGCGGCCCTGTTCTGGGCGTACGCGGCCGGTGCCACGTTCGCCCTCTCGGCCGGGCGGCAGCTGCAGGTGTGGGAGCGGATCAACGCGGGCGACGGCCCGCGGACGCGCAGCCGGGCCGCCAATCCCTATCTGGCGCTCACCGCCCTCTTCGCCGCCGTCCTGATGGTGCCGACGGGCCTCTTCCTGCTGTGGCAGAACCCGTCCTGGTCGACCATGCACGTGGCGGACGGCCACGAAGGCGTGTGGGCGGGGTTCGTGCTGTTCTACGCGGGCGGCATCCCGGTGGCCGCGATCCTCGGGTTCCTGGTGGCGCAGGGGCTGGTGCTCGTGGGGGCCGGCTACTGGGCGTACCTCCAGTGCGTCGGCGGGTACTTCCTGCTGTTCGGGATGTTGGTCCACGGGTGGGACGGCAGGGGTTACGAGCGCTTCTTCTCACCCGGCGCCGAGGATTTCGCCGACTGGCCGGGGGACAGCGTCGTCAACCACGTACTGGACTTCGTGACGTCCGGGACGTTCCTGGCGCTGCTGCTGTTCGGCGCCGCGGTGATCGGCACCATGCTGGTGACCGAGATCGGCTGGCTCATGGAGGGCTGGTCGCTGCCGGGCGCCGACGAGGACCGCAAGGTGCCGAGGCTCCTGGGCATCGCCATCGCGGCGGCCGGGGTGTACGGGCTGCCCTTCGTGGGCGCGCTCTTCGCGAGCGTGCTGGTGCGCCTCGTCGGCGGGTGGCTCGGCCTCCCGCTGTTCACGGTCGTGGCGGGCGTCACACTGCTGCACCGGCGCTCGCCGGTGCGGTGGCTGTACGGCCTGGTGGGCGTGCCGGGGCGGCACTGGCGGGCCGGCCTCGACGAGGCCGGCGGTCAGGAGAGCGAAGACTCGGGCGGCCGGGAGAGCGAGGGCTCGGGCGGCCGGGAGGGCGACGTCACAGCAGACCGGTCTGGGTGACGAGCATCGCGAGGACGACGACGAGGGTCCAGCCCGCGAGGTGCTCCAGGAGGGTGGGTCCGTCTTCGTCGGGGCCGCCGGTGCGGGCCTTCGCGCGGACGGCGGTGGCAGAGGTCGCGGTCATGTCTTTCTCACTGACGTGTGGTGTGGCAGTACTCCCCCGCAAGGTCCCGGGCGGTGTCTGCGCCTCCACGGAACCCCCTCCACCTTGCCAGCCGGAAGCCCTTTTGCGGGCGAGACCTTGGTCACCCCGCAACTCGGACGTCATGCCGCGCGTCTAACCCCGGACGGCGGGGTCGTCTCCCCCGTCCGTCCGCCCGTGCACCGTACGACCCCGTACGACCGAGAGGTTTCCGATGAGCACGAACCGGACGACGTCCCGCCCGCGCCGCAGGGGCCGGCTCGCCCTCGCGGCCGCGGTCACCGCCGCGGCCGCCCTCACCGCACCCGTCTCGCAGGCCGCGCCCGCCTCCCGGGCCGCACCGGTCGGCGCCGAGAAGCCGTCGCCGGGCGCGCCCGGCCTCGGCGACCCGATGTTCCCGCTGGACGGGAACGGCGGGTACCAGGTGGAGCGCTACTACCTGGACTTCGACTGGCAGGCGCCGAAGACGCCCTTCGAGGCGACGACGACGATCAGGGCCCGGTCCACCCAGGCACTGTCCCGCTTCAACCTCGACTTCGGTGGCAACACCCTGCACGAGGTCACCGTGAACGGCTCAACGGCGGGCGCCTCGCGCGCGGGCGACGAGCTCACGGTCACGCCCAAGTCCCCGCTCGCCAAGGGAAGTTCCTTCACGGTCAAGGTCACGTACACCGCCGATCCGACGCAGACCCGGCACCGCGACGACGCGATCGAGGACTACGGCTGGATACCCACGCCCGACGGCACGGTGGTCTATCCCCAGCCGAACGGTGCCCGGTTGATCTTCCCGGCCAACGACCACCCCAGCCGGCGTGCGCCGATCACCTTCCGCATCACCACACCGAGCGACCGCACGGCCGTCGCCAACGGCAGGCTGGTCTCGCGCGTCGAGCGCCCCGACGGGCGGGTGCGCTGGACGTACGACTCCGAACAGCCCCTCTCCACACAGCTGGTGCAGCTGGCCGTCGGCAAGTTCCGGCTGGTCGACAGCGAGGGGCCCGGCGGGCTGCCGCTGCGCGACGTCGTCCCGGACGAACTGGTCGAGCCGACGGCCGCGTACCGCGCACTCACCCCGGACCACCTCAAGTGGCTGGAGGAGAAGCTCGGCCCCTACCCCTTCGACCGCTACGGCCTGCTGGTCGGCGACACCGACCTCGGCGTGGCCCTGGAGACACAGACCCTGTCGCTCATACCGAAGGCGGACCTGCTCGGCACCCGGGTCGACGCCGAGCGGAACATGGTGCACGAGCTGGCCCACCAGTGGTTCGGCGACAGCGTGGCCCTCAAGAGCTGGTCCGACCTGTGGCTGAGCGAGGGGCATGCCCGCTTCTACGAGAGGGAGCACTCCGAGCAGCACGGCGGGGACAGCTTCGAGGCCGCCATGAAGACCGCGTACCAGAACCACGACATCTGGCGCCGCGACTTCGGCCCGCCCGCGGAGCCGACCGAGCCGAACCTGTTCAAGCGCATGCGGTACGACGGCTCGGCCCTGGTCCTGTACGCGCTGCGCGAGCGGGTCGGCGACGCGACGTTCCAGAAGATCGAGCGTGCCTGGGTGAGCGGTTTCGCGGGGCGCGCGGCGAGCACGCGGCACTTCGTCGACCTCGCGTCGAAGGTCGCGGGCGAGGATCTGGAGGGCTTCCTGAACCCCTGGCTGTACGGCTCGAAGACGCCGCCGATGCCGGGGCACCCGGACTGGGTGGTCGACCCGGCAACAAGTGGATGATCCCATTCAGTACTGAGTCGCGCCTTCCGCCCTTATGCTCGCGGTCGATCTCCAGGGGGGAGATCCAGAAGATCATGGGAGGGGAACGAACATGACCGGAGTTTCCAGACGCGCCCTGCTGGGCTATTCGGGCAGCGCCGCCGCGGGAGCGGCCCTGGCGTCCGCGGGGACGGCCGCTGCCGCCGACGGCCCGGCGGGCGAGGGGGCCACGGCAGGCGAGAGGGCCGCGGCGGTCCAGGCCGCCGACCCGAACGTGGACGTCGCGAACGGGACCGAGTTCCGCGGGGACGCCAGCATCGGTGACATCGACGCGAGGATGGAGATCTCGTTCAAGATCAACATCGAGAACGCGCCGGCGGGGAAGCAGATCACCCCTACGGAGATCGCGAACGCTCTCAACGAGATCGGCATGTCCCGCGGCTGGCCCAAGGTGACCTTCTACTACACCACCTCGGCCCCGCTGAACTGATCGCGGGACACGTCCGAGGTGCCCGAGATGCGGCTTTTCGCCGCCCCTCTTAGCGTGGGGGCATCCCCGACCAAGAGGAGCCGTCATGGGCGACAGCGCCATGGACAAGGCAAAGGGCAAGGCCAAGGAGATGGTGGGCAAGGCCACCGGCAACGACCGCAAGGCGGCCGAGGGCAAGACCGACCGGGCCAAGGGCAAGGCGAAGGGCGCGGCGGACGACATGCGCGAGAGGGCAGAGGGCGTACGCGACTCGCTCCGCGACCGCGACGACCGCTGAGCCGACGCGTGTGCCCGTCCCCCACGTGGAGGACGGGCACACGCGCGTCGCCGACCGCCGCGACCACCTCCCCTACAGGTGAGATCCACATCCCCTGGAGCCGCGGTAGGGCCGCGGGCCTCCGGCCATGCACGCTGGCTAGGCTTGTGACACGCGCTGTGAATGCGCTGATGCCGACCTGCGGGCGACGTGAAGGGGACGGGCAAGTGCAGCCGGACGGGCAAGTGCAGCCGGACGGGCAGGACTTAGCGGGCCGGACGCCGATGGGTGCGGCCTGGCGGACGGTCGTCGAGGGCGTCACGGGCTCGATGGCCTACATCGCCGACGAGCACTGGAACGTGGTGGCCTGCAACGACGAGTTCAGGGCCCTCTTTCCGGCCGGCCGGCCGCCGTCCAACATCATGCGGTGGATGCTCCTCGACGATCAGGCCCGGCACGATGTCCTGCTGAACTGGGCCGAGGACTGGGCGCGCGGCGCCTGCCCCGCGCTCCGGCGGGCCGTCACGAACCGCCCCACCGACCCCGCGCTCATCGACCTGGCGAACGACGTCCGGCGCGACCCGCTCGCGGGGCCCATCTATCTGGCGACCGCGAGCTCGCACCCCCTGCACCCGGACGGTGCCGTGCGCCAGGTCAACCACGCCGCGAAGGGGCCCGGCTGGGTGATCGCGTCCGCCGCCAGCCCTCTGCCGGAGACGGACACGCTGTTCGTGATGATGCAGTACCGGCCGGGCACGACCCGCCCCCACCAGCCGCCGCCCCTGAGCACGAACGCGCGCTGACGAAGGCCCGCCGACGAACGCCTGTCGGCAGGCGTCCGCCGAGGAGCACCGGTTCAGCGGATGCCGACCGCGGCCAGGGCGCTCCGCTGGCGCGCGGACAGTGTCGTCGGGAAGTACAGGTAGCAGACGCCTCCCGTGCCCGACACCACCTTTCCGGTGGAGTTGTAGCGCTTCGTCCGCAGCCAGATGTTCTCCCACTCGCGCCTCTTGTAGACGCGGCGCACCTCCGCATTGCTGGGCGACGCCGGGTCGTTGGCGATCACGTCGCCGTCCGCCGTGAAGCCGATGACGGTCATGAGGTGGCCCGCCGTGCCGTAGCCCGCACCCGTCAGCTCCTCCTTGAGGAACGACTGGGACGTTATGGCCGGGATGCCCGCGGCGATCAGCGACTCCAGCTCCGTCAGCGAGGCGAGCCGGGTCACCACGCCCTGGAGATCCTTGTACGTCGAAGCGTAGGCGGCGTTGAAGGGCCAGTTGCCGCAGCCGTTGTACTGGTAGTCGAACGTGAAGCGGGCCGCGTGGCAGACCTGCGGGTCGGCGTAGGAGGGGTCGACCCAGGCCAGGTCCTCGGCCGTCGGCTTGCGCCCCCAGTACTCGATGATCATCTGCGAGGAGGTCGGGCTGCACCAGGCCTCGCCGCCGTTGTCGTACTCCGGGTACTGGCCCTTGTGAATGTCCTGCGAGTAGCGCGGGACCGTCAGCTCCTTGGCGAGGCCCGGCTGCGACGCGGGGACCGTGAAGCGGTCGGGGACCGCCGAGGCCATCGCGCCGAGCCGCCAGACCGTGGGGGTCGCGGTGGTGTCCGGCTCGCGGTGGAGCGTCAGGCGCAGCCGGTACGAGACGACGCGCAGGCCGGTGGTCGTGTCGTCCACGGCGAGCGTGTCCGTCCAGACGGTCGACTTGTCGTCGGTCTGGTCGTCGACCGAGGTCCGCCGGATGTCGGTCTCCGTGTCGTCGCCCGAGGTCCAGCGGCCCATCACGTACCAGGGCGTCTCCGTCCCGTCGGAGTACGTGCCCCGCAGCTCGACCTGGAGCCAGGTCCCGGCGGGCGTGTGGGCGTTCCAGGACGCGATGAGCTCCGTGGCGGGGACGGTGGAGCGGTGCGCCGGCGAGGTCCACCGGGCGTACTCGTAGGTGGTGGTCCTGCCGGTGTGCGGGTCGGTGTAGTCGGTGCGGCCCGCGGGCTTCGCGATGCGCAGGCCGGGGCGGCCGCCGGTGACGACGGCCGTGCCTTCCGCGGTGCCGGTGCGCCAGTCCTTCGACGAGGTCCAGAAACGGTTGTCCACGAAACGGTCCGCGCGCGGTGCGCGGCCCTGGGCCGCCGGCGGGCCCGCGGCCAGGGCGGGTGCGGCGGCCGCCGCGAGGGCCGCCACGGCGGCGGTGGTGGCGGCGGTGGCGAGCACGGATCTGCGCGACACCCCGTCACCACGGCCGACCGCGTCCGCCCCGCCCCCCTTGCCGGGTCGCTCCGCCCGGCCTGCTTGGTCCGCCTGACCTGCTTGGTCCGCTCGGCCGACTCGGCCTGCTTGATCCGCTGGGCCTGCCTGGCCTGCTCGGCCGACTTGGTCTGCCTGGACTGCTCGGTCCGCTCGGTCTGCTCGGTCCGTCTGGCCTGCTTGGTCCGCTCGGCCTGCCTGGCCTGCTCGGCCGGCTCGGTCTGTCTGGTCTGCTGGGTCCGCTCGGCCTGCCTGGCCTGCTCGGCCGGCTCGGTCTGTCTGGTCTGCTGGGTCCGCTCGGCCTGCCTGGCCTGCTCGGCCGACTTGGTCTGCCTGGACTGCTCGGTCCGCTCGGTCCGCTCGGTCTGCTCGGTCCGTCTGGCCTGCTTGGTCTACCTGGCCTTCCCAGCCTGCTTGGTCCGCTCGCCCTGCCTGGCCTGCTCGGCCGGCTCGGTCTGTCTGGTCTGCTCGGTCTGCTCGGTCCATGGGAGGGACCCCCAGTCGACGTGGTTTCCGGTGGGAGCCGGAAGGGTCGGGTCAGGTGCACGGAAGTGGGCCAACTATGGCCGGTCACGGCCGACTTCTGCCAGCGCTTCGGGCACTGTCGCGCGCAACAATATTGGCCTCAACCAATGGCATGACCTGCGGCGGCGCGCGGAACACATCCTTCCGCAGTCGTACCCTTGTCCGTGATGACCGGACACCCGCCCACCCCGCTCCCCCGCCTCGCCGACACCTTGCGACGCCTGCCGCCCTCCTGCGGGCTCGTCCGCCTGGTCGCCGTGGACGGGCACGCGGGCTCCGGCAAGTCGACGTTCGCCCGGCGCCTCGCCGAGGCGTTCGGCGGCGCGCCCGTCCTGCGGCTCGACGACATCGCGAGCCACGCGGAGCTCTTCGACTGGACGGAGCGGCTCTGGCGGCAGGTGCTCGGGCCGCTCTCCCGGGGCGAGACGGCGCACTACGCGACGTACGACTGGAACGAGCGCCGCTTCGGTCCCGCCGACGAGCCCCTGCCGCCCGCGCCCGTGGTGATCGTCGAGGGCGTCGGGGCGGGCCGCCGGGCGCTGCGGCCGCACCTCGCCGCGGTGCTGTGGATGGATGTGCCGCACGAGGAGGCGTGGCAGCGGGGCCGTCGGCGGGACGGGCCGGTCCAGAGTGACTTCTGGGACGGCTGGGAGCCCGAGGAACGCCGGCACTTCACTGAGGACCCCTCCAGGCCCTTCGCGCACTTTTTGGTACGACAGCGCCCAGAGGGATACGAGGTACTTCAAGGGCCCGGTGTGACGCTGACAAAGGCCTGAGCCGTCACGCAGAGTGAAGGACCGTGGGCGGTCCGCTGAACCTCCGGAAAACCGCTTCCAGTTGGTCTCACGAGTTTTCGCCAGTGCCCCAACTATGCTTGACCCAGGGCCCTTACAGGACTTACGTTCTGAATGTGCGGTGTTGCGACACCGCCCGCAGACGCGAAGCCCCCGGTTGTTCCCCCGTGATCGGGGGCTTCGTTCTGCCCTCGGAGCCCGATTTCCGACCGCCGCGTGCCGCCATCCGCTCACCCTCGGTCACCATCGGGCCACGCTCCATCGGCCCTTTCCGGCCGATCCGCCGGTGCGGCACCCTACGGCCCACCGCTCCCCCGCAGGTACGATGCATATCGGTGCGCCTTTTCGGACGGCTGCTCTGCGCATCGAATCAACTCCCGTCCGCAGCACAGTGGTTCAGGCAGTGGTTCAGCGCGGTGGTTCAGCGCAGTCGCCGGCGGGCACCGGTCCGGCGGTACGCAAACGGGGGCACGGTTTGTGGGGGACCTGATGGACTTCGACGCGGTGGGCTCACCCGCCCCGGCCGACCTCGCCTGGCTGAGGGGCGTCGACGCCTACACCATGGGCGCCTATCCGCAGGCGGAGGAGGAATTCCGGACGGCGGTGCGGATGGACCCCGGGATGGCCGACGGCTGGCTCGGGCTGCACGCACTGCGCATCGACACGACGACGGCGTTACTGCGGATGTTCCAGCACCGGGACCGGTTCGGGGAGCAGCGCACCCGGCACGCGCGCGCCCTCAACTCCTGGTACTGGCTCGGCTGGTGGGTGCAGCCCGTCCTGGAGAGCACCCGCGACCTGCTGCTCGCCCACGCCTCGCACTGGCTCGACGGCCGCCATGTCCCGGAGCTCGACCGGGCGTTGGCGGGGCTGCCGCCCGTCGACGCCGATCCGCAGGTGCGCTTCCTGCACGCCTGCCGCTCCTACCTGGTCAAGGACTGGGAGCAGTTGGTGCGCCACACGGACCCGTTGATCGACGACCCGATGCTGGGCATCGAGGCCGGGCTCTTCGGAGGCATGGCCCGGGTCCGCCTGGAGACGTACGGCCAGGCGGAGCCGCTGCTGGCCGCCGCCCTCATGCGCTGCCGCAGCGAACAGCCGCAGCGCAAGGAGCTGCGCTACTGGCTGGCCCGCGCGCACGAGGGCACGGGACGCTCTGCGGCGGCCCTGCCGCTGTACCGCGCGGTGCACCGGGTCGACGCCTCTTTCATGGACACCTCGGCGCGGCTCGCGGCGATCTCCGAGGGCGACGGGTACGACGAGGCGGCCGACCTCGCCGCCGCGATCAGCCTGACCGGGGCGGGCCAGGACGTGCTGGAGGGGCCGGACGGCATCGACGTGCTCTTCGGCACGGAGGGGCGCGACGTGAAGGTCACCGACCCCGAACCGCCGTCGGGCAGCGGCTCCTCGACCACCAAGAGCCCCGCTGGCCCCGGAGGGCCCGGCACTCCCGGCGCGCCCACCGGTCCCACCGGCCCCGCCAGTCCCTCCAACTCCTCGATCCCCTCCGAGGCCGACACCGTCCGCGAAAAGGCGATCATCCCCATCAAGGCGGGCCCCGCGCAGCTGCCCCCGGGCCCCACCGACCCCGCACTCCTGGAGGCCGCGCTCTCCGAACTGGAGGGCATGGTGGGTCTGGAACCGGTGAAGCGGCAGGTCAAGGCGCTCTCCGCGCAGCTGAACATGGCACGCCTGCGCGCCGCGCAGGGCCTGCCGGTGCAGCCGCCGAAACGACACTTCGTCTTCTCCGGCCCCTCGGGCACCGGCAAGACCACCGTGGCCCGCATCCTCGGCCGCGTCTTCTACGCGCTCGGCCTGCTCGGCGGCGACCACTTGGTGGAGGCCCAACGCGCCGACCTGGTCGGCGAGTACCTGGGCCAGACCGCCGTGAAGGCCAACGAACTGATCGACTCCGCGATCGGCGGCGTCCTCTTCGTCGACGAGGCCTACTCCCTCTCCAACTCCGGCTACGGCAAGGGCGATGCCTACGGAGACGAGGCACTCCAGGTCCTCCTCAAGCGCGCCGAGGACAACCGCGACCACCTCGTCGTCATCCTCGCGGGCTACCCGGAGGGCATGGACCGGCTCCTGGCCGCCAACCCCGGCCTGTCCTCGCGCTTCACGACCCGCGTCGACTTCCCCTCGTACCGCCCGCTCGAACTCACCGCCATCGGCGAGGTCCTCGCGGCCGACAATGGAGACGTGTGGGACGAGGAGGCGCTCGAAGAGCTGCGCTCCATCAGCGGGCACGTCGTCGAGCAGGCGTGGATCGACGAGCTCGGCAACGGCCGCTTCCTGCGCACGCTGTACGAGAAGAGCTGCGCCTACCGCGACCTGCGGCTCTCCGGCTACCCCGGCGAGCCGGGGCGCGACGACCTGTCGACCCTGCGGCTGCCCGACCTGATGCAGGCCTACGGAGAGGTGCTTTCGGGCCGGGGACCGCAGGACACCCCGGGGACCTGACGGCCCCGGGGCGCCCCCGCTCGGCCCAGAAGACACCGGCCCGGCGGGCTCAGCCCACGCGGCTGCCCGCGAGCGCGGAGTCCCTGGCGTCACCGGCGTCCCCCGCGTCCTCCACCGGCGTCCTCTGCACCGTGACCCGATGTGCCGGGTCACGGACCTCGCCGACCAGCATTTCCAGGACGTCCTCCAGGGCGACCAGGCCGAGCACCTTGCCGGACGCGTCGGCGACCTGTGCCAGGTGCGTCGCGGCGCGGCGCATCACGGTCAGGGCGTCGTCCAGCGGCAGTTCGGACCGCAGCGTGGTCATCGGACGCCAGACCTGCTGCGGCACGGCGCGGTCGGTCTCCTCCAGATCCAGTACGTCCTTCACGTGGAGGTAGCCCATGAAGGCGCCGTTCTCCGCGCGGACCGGGAAGCGGGAGTAGCCGGTGCTCCCGGTGAGCTCGATGACGCGGGCCGGGGTGACCGAGGGGCCCACGGTCACCAGGGACGCCCGGTCGAGCAGGACGTCGGTGACCGGGCGCGAGCCCAGCTCAAGGGCGTCCTCCAGGCGCTCCTGCTCGACCGGATCGAGCAGGCCCGCCTGTCCGGAGTCCTCCACGAGGCGGCCCAGCTGCACGCTGGTGAAGACCGCTTCGACCTCGTCCTTGGGCTCCACTCCGAAGAGTTTCAGGACGACCCGGGAGCACGCCCCGAGCGCCGCGGTCACCGGGCGGCAGAGCCGCGCGAAGGCGACCAGGCCCGGGCTGAACCAGAGGGCGGTCTTCTCGGGGGCCGCCATCGCGAGGTTCTTCGGGACCATCTCGCCGATGACGAGGTGGAGGAAGACGACGACGGCGAGCGCGATCACGTAGCCGAGGGGGTGGATCATGCCCTCGGGCACGTGGGCCGCCTCGAAGACCGGCTCCAGGAGATGGGCGACGGTCGGCTCGGCGACCGCGCCGAGCGTCAGCGAGCAGACGGTGATGCCGAACTGGGCGGCCGCCATCATCTGCGGCAGGTGCTCAAGGCCGTACAGGACCTGCCGGGACCGCTTGGTGTCCAGGGGCTCGATCTGACTGCGGCGCACGGACACGAGCGCGAACTCGGCGCCCACGAAGAAGCCGTTGGCGAGCACGAGCAGGACGGCGAAGAGGAGTTGCAGCAGGCTCATCGCAGGGCCTCCGCGGTGGCTGCGGGGACGGCGGATACCGGGGTGTCCGCCGTCCGTGAGATCCGGACGCGCTCGGCGCGGTAGTGGCCGACCTGGCGCACCGAGAGCCGCCAGCCCGGGAGTTCGGCCCGGTCGCCGGGGGCAGGGATGCGGCCGAGCAGGTCCGCGACGAGGCCGGCGACGGTCTCGTACGGGCCCTCGGGCACGGCGAGCCCGATGCGCTGGAGGGTGTCGACGCGGCAGCTGCCGTCGGCGTCCCAGGCGGGCCTGCCGTCCTCGGCCGGTGCCGCGCAGAGCTCGGGCAGGTCGAGGAGGTCGTGCTCGTCGCGGACCTCGCCGACGAGTTCCTCGACGATGTCCTCCAGGGTGACGACGCCCGCCGTACCGCCGTACTCGTCGACGACGACGGCGATGGGCTGCTCGCTGCGCAGCCGCTCCAGGAGGGGCTGCACAGGCAGCGTCTCGGGGACGAGCAGCGGGGACCGGGCGATACGTCGCACGGGCGTCCTGAGGCGCTCGTGGGCAGCGACCGCGAGGGCGTCCTTGAGGTGCACCATGCCGACGACCTCGTCGATCCGCTCGTCGTAGACCGGGAAGCGGGACAGGCCGGTGGCGCGGGTCAGGTTCACCACGTCCTCGGCGGTCGCCGACGACTGCAGCGCGCTGACCTTCACGCGGGGCGTCATGACGTGCTGCGCGGTCAGCTCGCCGAGGGAGAGGGTGCGGACGAACAGGTCGGCGGTGTCCTGCTCCAGGGCGCCGGCCTGCGCCGAGTGCCGGGCCAGGGAGACCAGTTCGCCGGGGGTGCGGGCGGAGGCCAGCTCGTCGGCGGGCTCGACGCCGAGGGCGCGCACCAGCCGGTTGGCCACGGCGTTCAGGAGGGCGATCACGGGCCGGAAGAGGCGCGCGAACACGTGCTGCGGGCCCGCGACGAACCGCGCGACCTGCAGCGGCCTGGAGACCGCCCAGTTCTTGGGCACCAGTTCGCCGATCACCATCTGTACGGCGGAGGCGAGCAGCATGCCGACCACTACGGAGACACCGCCCACGGCACCCTCGGGGACGCCGGCCGCCGTGAAGGGGCCCGCGAGCAGGTGCGCGAGGGCCGGTTCGGCGAGCATGCCGACGACGAGCGAGGTGATGGTGATGCCGAGCTGGGTGCCGGAGAGCTGGAAGGACAGCTCCTTGAGGGCGCCGACGACCGTCGCGGCCCTTCGGTCGCCGTCGGCCGCGGCCTTCTCGGCGTCCGGCCGCTCGACGGTGACGAGGCCGAACTCGGCCGCCACGAAGAAGCCGTTGGCGAGAATCAGCAGGAATGCCGCCCCGAGAAGCAGCAGGGGCACTGTCATGCCGCCGCCTCTCCGGTCGTGCCGGTCCCGGTATGTCGGGAGGGGGCGGCGCAGGTACTACAGGACGATCCGTCCATCGCCGGAGGGAGTCACTCCTCGGATAGCAGGAGCCCCTGCGAGCCGGGCGGGCCCGTCAGGAGCGGGGCGGCACTCACGCACGCCCCGCCAACAGATTAATCAAGACCGGGCGCGGAACGTCCAGAGCCTAGTTCTCGCGAGCTGTCCGCGCCTCGGCGAGCGCGCGCAGGCTGCGGGCGTCGGTGACGGCCTGCTGCCTGCCGATGCCCGGCTGGATGCCCAGGGCGGGCAGGCTGGTGCCGTCGCTGAGGTTCAGGAACACCCACGGGTCGCCGGGGCGGAGATTGACCTGCACGATCTCGGCCCACGCCAGACGGCGGCTCGTCGCGATGTTGACGACGGTCACGCCGGAGTCGTCGGCGACGACCTTGGGCCTGCTGAGCAGCACGAGCACACCGAAGAGGAGCGCGCCGGTGAAGACGAAGCTGGTCCGCTCCCCCGGGCTGAGCGCGGGCAGCAGGAAGGCGATCGCCGTGATCACCACGAAGATCGTGGCGCCCGCGGTGAGCAGGACGGCCCGGGTCCGCGTCGGCCGGAAGGTGACGGGCAGGGCGGGAAGGGCCGGGCTGGCGGGGCTGACGGGGCTTTCGGACATGAGGCGGTGCTCCTACCGGATCGGGGGCCGGTCAGAGGCGGCAGGCGTGGATGGCCGTGGTCAGGATGGCCCGGGCGCCGATGGCGTACAGGTCGTCCATGATCCGTTGGGCCTCCTTGGCGGGGACCATGGACCGGACGGCCACCCAGCCCTCGTTGTGCAGCGGGGAGATCGTCGGCGACTCCAGGCCCGGAGTGAGGGCGACGGCCTGCTCCAGGTGCTCGGCGCGGCAGTCGTAGTCCATCATCACGTACGACCTGGCGACGAGGACGCCCTGGAGGCGGCGCAGGAACTGCTGCACCTTCGGGTCCTCGGTGTCGGCGCCGGTACGGCGGATGACGACCGCCTCGGACTTCATGATCGGGTCGCCGAAGACCTCCAGGCCGGCGTTGCGCAGGGAGGTGCCGGTCTCGACGACGTCCGCGATGACCTGGGCGACGCCCAGCTCGATGGCGGTCTCGACGGCGCCGTCCAGGTGGACGACGGAGGCGGCGACGCCCTGCTCGGCGAGGTGCTTGGCGACGATGCCCTCGTAGGAGGTCGCGACGGTCTTGCCCGCGAGGTCCTTGATGTCGCTCGCCGTGCCCGGCTTCGCGGCGAAGCGGAAGGTGGAGCGGGCGAAGCCGAGCGGCAGGATCGCCTCGGCGTCGGCGCCGGAGTCGATCAGCAGGTCCTCGCCGGTGATGCCGATGTCGAGCCGGCCCGCCGAGACGTAGATCGCGATGTCCTTGGGGCGCAGGTAGAAGAACTCGACCTCGTTGTCGGGGTCGACGAGGACGAGCTCCTTCGACTCCTTGCGCTGCTGGTAGCCGGCCTCATGGAGCATCGCCGACGCAGGTCCGGACAGTGAACCCTTGTTGGGGACGGCGATGCGCAGCATGAGGTCAGCTTCCTTAACTGGTGGGTATGGGGAGGGGTCGGGCGTACGGCTCAGAGGTGGGCGTACACGTCGTCGAGGGAGATGCCGCGGGCGACCATCATCACCTGCACGTGGTACAGAAGCTGCGAGATCTCCTCGGCGGCGGCTTCCTTGCCCTCGTACTCGGCGGCCATCCAGACCTCGGCGGCCTCTTCGACGACCTTCTTGCCGATGGCGTGGACGCCCTTGTCGACGAGCTCGGCGGTGCGGGAGGTCGCGGGGTCGCCGTTGGCGGCCTTGTGCTGGAGCTCGGCGAAGAGCTCCTCGAAAGTCTTCTTGGACATGATGGTCGCCACTCTACGCGGCCGGACGGCCCCCCTCAGCGCCAGGGTTCGGAGACGGTGCGCAGCGTGGTCGCGGTGGCCACGGCCGCGGTGACCGCTTCGTGGCCCTTGTCCTCGCGGGAGCCCTCGATGCCCGCGCGGTCCAGGGCCTGCTCCTCGGTGTCGCACGTCAGCACGCCGAAGCCGATCGGGACGCCGGTGTCCACGGAGACCTGGGTGAGGCCCTGGGTGACGCCCTGGCACACGTACTCGAAGTGCGGGGTGCCGCCGCGGATGACGACGCCGAGCGCGACGATCGCGTCGTAGCCGCGCCCGGCGAGGACCTTGGCGACGACGGGCAGCTCGAAGCTGCCGGGCACGCGCAGCACCGTCGGCTCGCTGATGCCGAGCTCATTCAGGGCGCGCAGGGCGCCGTCGACGAGGCCGTCCATGACCTTCTCGTGCCACTGCGCGGCGATCACCGCGACCCGCAGGTCGCCGCAGTTCTTCACGCTCAGTTCGGGTGCACCCTTGCCGCTCACGCGCTTCTCCTTCAGATCCTCTGGCCGTGTTCGGTACTTACTGGTTGCCGCAGGCGGACACTTCGGTGGCGTCCAGCCAGGGCAGGTCGTGCCCCATCCGGTCCCGCTTGGTGCGCAGGTACCGAAGATTGTGTTCGCCGGCCTCGACGGGCATGGGCTCGCGCCCGGTGACCTTCAGGCCGTGCCGCAGGACCGCGTCGGTCTTGTCGGGGTTGTTGGTCATCAGCCGGACGCCGCGTACCCCGAGATCGCGCAGGATCTGCGCGCCCGCGCCGTAGTCCCGGGCGTCGGCGGGCAGGCCGAGCTCCAGGTTGGCGTCGAGGGTGTCGCTGCCCTGCTCCTGGAGGGCGTACGCGCGCAGCTTGGACAGCAGGCCGATGCCGCGTCCCTCGTGGCCGCGCAGGTAGACCACGACGCCGCGCCCCTCTTCCGTGATGCGCCGCATGGACGCCTCCAGCTGCGGGCCGCAGTCGCAGCGCAGGGAGTGGAAGACGTCGCCGGTGAGGCACTCTGAGTGGAGGCGGGCGAGGACGTCCTCGCCGTCGCCGATGTCGCCGTGGACGAGGGCGACGTGTTCGACGCCGTCGACGGTGGAGCGGTAGCCGTACGCCGTGAAGTCGCCGAAGGCGGTGGGCAGGCTGACCTCGGCCTCGCGGCGGACGGTGGGCTCCGAGGAGCGGCGGTAGGCGATGAGGTCCTCGATGGAGATGATCGTCAGGCCGTGCTTGCGGGCGAAGGGGATCAGCTCGGGCAGCCGGAGCATCTTCCCGTCCTCGCCCGCGATCTCCACGATGGCCCCGGCGGGGCGCAGTCCCGCGAGGCGGGCGAGGTCGACGGCGGCCTCGGTGTGGCCGTCACGGGCGAGCACGCCGCCTTCCTTGGCGCGCAGCGGGAAGATGTGCCCGGGGCGCACGAAGTCGTCGGCGGTGGCGGCGCCGCCCGCCAGGAGCTGGAGCGTGGTGGCGCGGTCGGCGGCCGAGATGCCGGTGGTGACGCCGTGCGCGGCGGTCGCGTCGACGGAGACGGTGAAGGCCGTGCTCATCGACTCGGTGTTGTGCTCGACCATCTGCGGGAGCCGGAGCCGGTCGAGTTCGCCGGCCTCCATGGGCGCGCAGATGAGGCCGCGGCACTCGCTCATCATGAAGGCGACGATCTCGGGGGTCGCCATCTCGGCGGCGACGACGAGGTCGCCCTCGTTCTCGCGGTCCTCGTCGTCGACGACCACGACGGGGCGGCCCGCCGCGATGTCGCGGACGGCCTGCTCGACGGGGTCGAGGGAGAGGTCCAGGGGGTCTTCGTTGCTGGCGGTGCTGTGCCAGACAGGTGCCACAGTCATGCCGGGGCTCCTTCCATGACGGGCTGCGAGGCGGCCGCGCGGGAGCGCAGCCACCAGTCGCGCATGCCCCAGAGGACGAGGGCGAGGTAGACGACGTACACGAGTCCGGAGAAGGCGAGGCCGCTGCTGAAGGCGAGCGGCACGCCGACCACGTCGACGAGCAGCCAGGCGAACCAGAACTCGACGAGTCCGCGGGCCTGGGCGACCATCGCGGCGAGCGTGCCGACGAAGATGTAGGCGTCGGGCCAGGGGTTCCAGGACAGGTCGGGGACGGCGCTGAACAGGGCGCCGACGGCGAGGGTGCCGACCGCGGTGCCCGCGAGCAGGATGCCCCGCTCCTTCCAGGTGGCGAAGCGGATGGCGATGGAGCCGTCCTGGGCCTGCTGCCTGCCGCGCGTCCACTGCCGCCAGCCCCACAGCGCGACGCCGATGACGAGGAGCTGCTTGCCGACGCCGCCGGAGAGCTGCGCGGAGGCGTACGCGGCGACGAGGATGACGCCGGACAGGAACTGGGCCGGCCAAGTCCATATGGAGCGCCGCCAGCCGAGCGCGAGGGCGATGAGGCCGACGGTGTTGCCGATCATGTCCGACCACAGGATGTGCTGGTCGAAGGCCGTGAAGGCTTCGGAGTTGAGCCAGTTCACTTGGTGGCCTCCTGAGCGGGCACCTGACCGCGGTCGCCGAGCAGGCGCTCGACGTACTTGGCGATGACGTCGACCTCAAGGTTGACCGGGTCGCCTGGCTGCTTGATGCCGAGCGTGGTCAGCGCGAGGGTGGTGGGGATGAGGCTGATGGTGAAGTGGTCGGAGCCCGCGTCGACCACGGTGAGGCTGACGCCGTCGACGGTGATGGAGCCCTTCTCAACGACGTAGCGGGAGAGGCCGGCGGGGAGCGAGACCTTGACGATCTCCCAGTTGTCGGACGGCTTGCGCTCCAGGACGGTGCCGACCGAATCGACATGCCCCTGCACGATGTGTCCGCCGAGGCGCGCGCCGACCGCGGTGGGGCGCTCCAGGTTGACGCGGGAGCCGACCGTGAGCGCGCCGAGGCTGGAGCGGTTCAGGGTCTCCGCCATGACGTCGGCGGTGAACTCGTCGCCCTCGTGCTCCACGACCGTCAGACAGACTCCGTTGACGGCGATGGAGTCGCCGTGCTTGGCGCCCTCGGTGACCACGGGGCCGCGCAGACGGAAGCGGGAGGCGTCGGGGGGGTTCTCGACGGCGGTGATCTCGCCCAGCTCTTCGACGATTCCGGTGAACACTTCAGTGCTCCTTCGCTACGAGGGTCGCTGTGATGCGCAGGTCGGGGCCGATACGGACGGTCTCGCTCACGTCGAGCCGCAACGCTTCGGTGATCGTGGTGATTCCGCCGCCGGTCAGGGCGGCGGGGCCGGCGCCGAGCAGGACGGGGGCGAGGTAGCCGACGACGCGGTCGACGGCGCCCGCGGCCACGAAGGCGCCGGCGAGCGTCGGGCCCCCTTCGAGGAGGACGGACCGCACGCCACGCGCGTGGAGCACGTCCAGGAGGGTTTGGATGTCCAACCCGCCTTCCGCTCGCGGGAGGCGGACGGTCTCGGCGTCGTGGGTGGGTGTGGCGTCGTCGGCGACGGCGATCAGGGTCGGTGCCGCGTCGTCCAGGACGCGGGCGCCCGGCGTGACCGCGGTGGCGTTCGTGTCGACGACGACCCGCAGCGGCTGGACGGCGCCGTCGATGCCGCGGGCGGCGAGGTGCGGGTCGTCGGTGCGCTGGGTGCCCGAGCCGACGACGACGGCGTCGCACTCGGCGCGCAGCCGGTGCACGTCGGCGCGGGAGTCGGCGGAGGTGATCCAGCGGCTGGTGCCGTCGGCGGCGGCGATGCGGCCGTCGAGCGTGGCGGCGTACTTCCAGGTGACGTGGGGGCGGCCGAGGCGCACGGAGGTCAGCCAGGCGGCGTTGCCCTCGGCGGCCTCGGTCGCCAGCAGGCCTTGCTCCACCGGGATTCTGGCCGCTCGCAGGGTGCGCGCGCCGCCGGTCGCAGTGGGGTTGGGGTCGCCGACCGCGTAGACGACGCGGGCGATCCCGGCGTCGATGAGGGCCTGCGCGCAGGGTCCGGTGCGGCCGGTGTGGTTGCAGGGTTCGAGGGTGACGACGGCGGTGCCGCCACGGGCTCTGTCGCCCGCCGCGCGCAGGGCGTGGACCTCGGCGTGCGGGCCGCCCGCGCGCTGGTGCCAGCCCTCGCCGACGGGCTCGCCGGAGGCGTCGAGGACGACGCAGCCGACGACGGGGTTGGGGCTGGTGGAGCCGAGGCCGCGGGCGGCCAGCGTGATGGCGCGCCGCATGGCGGCTGTTTCGGCTACGGCGGTGGCCACCGGGTCCTCCTGCCTCTTCGGGCACGGACTCCGGGGCCTGTCGATGACGACAGAAAGTAACGGACAGCGACATCTGGGGAACGCCTGCGCCGAATGACACCTGTCCCCGGGAGAACCCAGGAACCGTCCCTGGCCGGAGCCAGGAACAAGCCATGACGGCGGCGTGCACAAATGCCCGCCCGCCGCGCACTGCCTCCCATCCGGACTTTCACCGTCGGTCCAGGAATTTCACCTGGTCAACCGGCCACTGGAGGTGGCCGGGTCGCGGACTGTAACCGCCGGTTCGGAATTACACCGACCCCGGAGTGCGCTGCTTCTGGTACGAGGCCAGTGTGCCATGGCTGATTGCGGGCCATACGGGTGACTCGCTGTGGGCTGGCTCACAACATCACCGTTCAACATCACGTTCAACCAACTTGGTCCAGACCTATTGACGCACTGGTCTAGTCCTCTTAATCTCTGCGTCACCTCCGAGGAGCCGGAGCCGACGGTGTGCGCACACCGGGGCCCCAGAACGATTCACATCTCCACCAGTTGTGTTGTTCCGCCCCGCCTCTCCCCCGTACCCGCGTGCCGACCCTCCCCAGGAGGTCCCCTTGCCGTCCCTCATCCGTGCGAGACCGACGCTGCTCGCGTCCGGCGCAGCCGTCGCCGGCCTGCTGGTCAGCCTCGTCTCCGGCGGCGCCACCCAGGCTGCGGCCGCCGACAACGCTTCCTGCCGACCCGACGGCCTCTACAAGACGCCCGGCGTCGACGTCCCCTACTGCTCCGTCTACGACGGCGAAGGCCGCGAGAAGATGGGCGCCGACCACCAGCGGCGCGTCATCGGCTACTTCACCGGCTGGCGCACCGGCAAGAACGGCGAGCCCGCCTATCTCGCCAAGGACATCCCGTGGGAGAAGGTCACCCACGTCAACTACGCCTTCGGGCATGTGAACAAGGACAACAAACTCTCCGTCGGCTCCGACAGCGACACGAACCCCGCCACCGGCATGACCTGGCCGGGCGTCGCGGGCGCCGAGATGGACCCGGCGCTGCCCTACAAGGGCCACTTCAACCTGCTCAACAAGTTCAAGAAGAAGCACCCGAACGTCAAGACGCTGATATCCGTGGGCGGCTGGGCCGAGACGGGCGGCTACTTCGGGGACGACGGCAAGCGCGTCAACTCCGGCGGCTTCTACTCCATGGCCACCAACGCGGACGGCTCGGTGAACCACGCGGGCATCGACACCTTCGCGGACTCCGCCGTCTCCTTCATAAAGAAGTACGGCTTCAACGGCGTCGACATCGACTACGAGTACCCGACCACGATGAAGGACGCGGGCAACCCGCTCGACTACTCGATCTCCAACGCCCGCCGCGGCGGCCTCGTCAAGGGCTACGCGGCGCTGATGAAGTCCCTGCGCGAGAAGCTCGACAAGGCGGGCGCGGCCGACGGCAAGCACTACATGCTGACCGTGGCGGCCCCCTCGTCCGGCTATCTGCTGCGCGGCATGGAGACCTTCCAGGTCCAGAAGTACCTGGACTACGTCAACATCATGTCGTACGACCTGCACGGCGCCTGGAACGAGTACGTGGGCCCGAACGCCGCGCTCTTCGACGACGGCAAGGACGCGGAGCTCGCGGCGGCCAACGTCTACGGAAGCTCGCAGTACGGCGGCATCGGCTATCTGAACACCGACTGGGCCTACCACTACTTCCGCGGCTCGATGCCCGCAGGGCGCATCAACATCGGCCTGCCGTACTACACGCGCGGCCACAAGAACGTGCAGGGCGGCACCGACGGACTGTGGGGCAAGGCGGCGGCCACCAGCTGTCCGGCCGGCTCCGGCCTGACCAAGTGCGGTGACGGCGCGGTCGGCATCGACAACCTGTGGCACGACAAGGACGACAACGGCAAGGAGTCCCCGGCGGGCTCCAACCCGATGTGGCACGCCAAGAACCTGGAGAAGGGGATCGTCGGCGACTACGTCACCAAGTACGGCTTCCCCGCGGACACCAAGCTCACCGGCACGTACGCCCGCAAGTACAGCTCCTCGCTGGTCGCGCCCTGGCTGTGGAACGCGGACAAGAAGGTCTTCCTGTCCACGGAGGACGAGGAGTCGGTGGCGAAGAAGGCCGACTACGTGGTCGACCGGGGCATCGGCGGCACGATGGTCTGGGAGATGGCCGGTGACTACGACTGGAACGCGGCCAAGGGCCAGTACGAGATCGGCGACACGCTCACCTCGCTGATGTACGACAAGTTCAAGGCCGCGAAGCCGTACGGCGCGAAGGTCTCGAACAAGGAGCTGCCCACCAAGGCCGTCGACATCGGCGTGGACTTCGGCGACTTCAAGCTGGGCGACTCCAACTACCCGATCACGCCCAAGGTGAAGATCACCAACAACACGAAGACGGCGCTGCCGGGCGGCACGGAGTTCCAGTTCGACTACTCCACCGCGGCCCCGGGCAACGCATCCGACCAGTCCGGTTTCGGTACGAAGGTGATCAGCAGCGACCACACGGGCAGCAACGCCGGCGGCCTGAAGGGCGACTTCCACCGGGTCTCGCTGAAGCTCCCGGCGTGGCAGTCCCTCGCGCCCGGCGCCTCCGTGGACCTGTCCTTCAACTACTACCTGCCGGTCTCCACTCCGTGGAACTGGACGGTGGACATCAGCGGCACGACGTACGCGCTCGCCGGTGACCTGGCGCGCGGCACCACGCTCGTCGAGCCGGGAGGCGGCACAGGTCCGACCGACCCGCCGGGCCCGACGGACCCGCCGACGCCGGGCAAGTGCACGGCGCCCGCGTGGAGTGCGTCCGCCGAGTACGGCAGCGGGACCAGCGTGTCCCACAAGTCCCACACCTGGAAGGCCAAGTGGTGGACGAAGGGCGATGAGCCCGGCGCCGGCGGCGCGTGGGGTGTCTGGCAGGATCTCGGCGCCTGCTGACCGTCGCGCGTGCTCACGCCCGTAGGATTTGGCACCCTGTGGGCGTGAGCAGCGCAGCGGCACTGGCCGAGGAGTTCGAGTCCCACCGCCCCCGGATGTTCGGCCTGGCCTACCGCATACTCGGCTCCGCGCACGAGGCGGAGGACGCCGTGCAGGACGCGTACCTGCGCTGGAACGGCGCCCGGCGCGAGGACATCGCGCAACCGGCCGCCTGGCTGGCCAAGACCGTCACGAACCTCTGTCTGACCAGGCTGACCTCGGCCCGCGCCCGGCGCGAGCAGTACGTGGGGACCTGGCTGCCCGAGCCGGTGATCACCTCCGGCGGCACCCTCGGCCCGCTGGAGTCGGCCGAGCAGCGGGAGGCGGTGTCGATGGCGCTGCTCGCCCTCCTGGAGCGGCTCACGCCCAAGGAGCGTGCCGTGTACGTGCTGCGGGAGGCGTTCGCGTACAGCCACCAGGAGATCGCCCGCGTCCTCGACGGCAGCGAGGCCAACTGCCGCCAGCTGTACCGCAGGGCGGTGCGGGCGGTCGCCGAGGCGCGGTCCCGCTTCGAGCCGGGGCACGAGCTGCGGCAGGCGTTCGTGGAGTCGTTCGTCGCGGCGGCCCGCGAGGGCGACGTGGCGAGCCTGGAGAAGATACTGGCCAGGGACGTGACGTGGTGGGGCGACGGCGGCGGCAAGGCCGCCGCGACCCGCACACCCGTCCTCGGACGCAACAACGTCCTGCGTTTCCTGGTCGGCGTCATGGCGGACTTCGCGGCCGACGAGGTGTCGTACGCCGAGGTCAACGGCGCCCCCGCGCTGGTCGTGCGCGCGGCGGGGCATCTGAGGGCCGTCGCCGCGTTCGAAGGGGGCGACGGGCTGGTCACCGGGGTGCGGTCGGTCGTCAATCCGGACAAGCTGGGGTTCGTGGAACGCCAGCTGGCCGCCGCCTGACGGCGAACGAGCGCCCCCGGGGCCGCCCGCGCCTCAGTGACTCGTCGGCGGCCCGAACAGCTCGTCCTGCGCCGCGTCCCGCGCGGCGAGCAGCGCGCCCCGCAGCACCGCGGCGCCGCCGAGCGTACTCGCGCGGACCTCGGTGCGCAGGGGTGACATGGCGGTGACGCGGTCCGCGACCCGGGCGGCGAGCGCGGTGCCGCCCGCGCGGCCCACCTCGCCGCCCAGGACGACACAGCCGGGGTCGAGGATCGCGGCCATCGCGGCCGCGCCGACGGCGATCCGGTCGGCGACGGCGTCCAGGAAGGCGTCCTCCCCGGTCCCGACCGCGTGCCGCACCACGTCGGCGGCCGACATGCCGGGCCCCGACAGGCCGTGTTCCGCGCCGAGTTCGAGCAGGGCGGCGGCGCAGGCCAGCGAGTGGAAGCCGCCCTCGCAGCCGGTGGCCGACGGCAGGGAGCCCGTGCCCGGCACCGGCAGGAAGCCGATCTCGCCGGTGCCGCCCGACGCGCCCCTGCGCAGCACGCCGTCGAGCACGACGGCGGCGCCGACGCCGTCGCCGAGCCAGAGCAGCACGAAGGTGTCCCGGTCGTGCGCGGCGCCGTCGCGGCGCTCGGCGCGGGCCGCGAGGTTGGTCTCGTTCTCCACGAGGACGCGGGCGCCGAGCCGCTCCTGGAGGCTCCCGGCGAGGCGGCGGTGCCAGGCGGGCAGCGAGGTCGTGTCGTGCAGGTCGCCGGTGGCGGGGTCGATGAGGCCGGGGGCGCCGATGCCGACGGTGTGCAGCCGCTGGACGCCGCCCTCGCGCAGCGTGCGCCCGACGAGGTCGAGGACGCGCCCGAGGGCGGTCTCCGTGTCGCCGCCGACGGGCTCGGAGGCCTCGGCGAGCACCGCGCCGAGCAGGTCGGTGACGACGACGGAGACGCTGTCGGTGCGCACGTCGAGGGCGGCGAGGTGGGCCCGGTCGGCGACTATGCCGTAGAGCCGGGCATTCGGGCCGCGCCGCTGGGCACCCGCCTCCCCGACGACGGTGATGAGCCCGGAGCCCTGGAGCCGCTCGACGAGGTCGGCCACCGAGGGCCTCGACAGGCCGGTGAGCTGCTTCAGCTGGTTCGCGGTCAGGGGCCCCTCGCGCTGCAGGAGCCCCAGGGCGAGCCGGTCGTTGATGGCCCGGGCGGTCCTCGGTGAGGCAGGCGAGACAGGCATGTCCGGATCCTCCCACAGGAAAGCTTCTATTTATCAGGCAGGGTTCCTGATAGTTTACGTCGCCGTATCGGTGCGGCGCTCGGGAGGGGCGGAAACGTCATGAGTGAAGTGGTCTACGACAAACGCCGGTTGAAGCGGGCGCGGATCGCCGTGGCGGCCGTCTTCTGCGTGCACGGCGCGGTCGCGGGGTCCTTCGCGACGCGGGTGCCCTGGATCCAGGAGCACGCCGACGTCAGCGCGGGCATGCTCGGTCTCGCGCTGGCCTTCCCCGCGATCGGCGCCTCCGTCGCGATGCCTCTCGCCAGCCGGATCAGCCACCGCTTCGGCGCCCGGCCCGCGCTGCGCGGCCTGCTCGCCCTGTGGACGCTCGCCCTGATCCTGCCCTCGCTGGCGCCGAACCTGCTGACGCTCTGCGTGGCGCTCTTCGTGTACGGCGCCTCCTCCGGCATGTCGGACGTGGTGATGAACGCCCTGGGCGTCGAGACCGAGACCCGCATGCGGAAGTCGATCATGTCGGGCCTGCACGGCATGTGGAGCGTCGGCGCCCTGATCGGCTCGGCGGCCGGCACCGTCGCCGCCCACCTGGGCTCCGACGCCCGCCTGCACCACGTGCTCGCCGCCGTCGCGCTCACCGCGCTCGGCCTCGTGGCCTGCCAGGGCGTGCTCGACGTACAGGCGGAACCGGAGGAGGAGGCGCCGCCGCGGTTCTCGCTGCCGCCCAAGTCGGCGCTGCTCATCGGCGCCGTCGGGTTCTGCGCGGTCTTCGCGGAGGGCGCGAGCCTGGACTGGTCGGCGGTCTATCTGCGGGACGTCCTGGACACGTCGGCCGGTGTCGCCGCCGCGTCGACCACCGGCTTCACGCTCACCATGGCGATCGCGCGGCTCGCGGGCGACGCCGTGGTCGACCGGTTCGGCGCGGTGCGCACGGTGCGGGCGGGCGGCGTCCTCGCGGTGCTCGGCGGGCTGCTCGTGGTGCTGGCCTCCCATCCGGTCATGGCCATGGGCGGCTTCGCGCTGCTCGGCCTCGGCATCGCGGTCGTGGTGCCGCTCGCCTTCGCCGCCGCCGGGCGCAGCGGCCCGAACCCGAGCCAGGCCATCGCGGGTGTCGCCACCATCACGTACACCTCGGGTCTGATCGCCCCCTCGGCGATCGGCGGCCTCGCGGACGCGACGAGCCTCGTGACCTCGTTCGGCCTGGTGACGCTGCTCGCCTTCGGGCTCGTGCTCTTCGCCGGCGTGCTGCGCACGGACGGCCGCAGGGCGGCCGGGGCCGGGAGCCCGCAGCCGACCGGAGAGAAGTCGCACTGATGTCGCATTAACATGGCGTCGATCATTTCGGGCCACTCCCCACTGGAAGACGAACCACTGGAACGGCCCGGCCCGGCGCACAGAAAGCGACACTCACCATGGATCTCGGCGTGCGCTGGAAACTCCACGGCGACGGACGCACCCCCGCTCCCGGCGCGGTCGTCCGGCCCGACGAGCGCCTCTCCTGGCCCCGCACGTTCGGCCTCGGGGCGCAGCACGTGGTGGCCATGTTCGGGGCATCCTTCGTAGCACCCATCCTCATGGGTCTCGATCCGAATCTGGCCATCATGATGTCGGGCGTCGCGACCGTCATCTTCCTGCTCGCCACGCGCGGCCGGGTCCCCAGCTACCTGGGCTGCTCGCTCTCCTTCGTGGGCGTCGCCGCCGTCATCCGGGCGCAGGGCGGCTCCAGCGCGACGGTGACCGGCGCGGTCCTCGTGGTCGGTGCCGCGCTGTTCCTGGTGGGGCTCGCGGTGCAGAAGTTCGGGGCGCGGATCATCCACGCCGCGATGCCGCCGATCGTGACCGGCGCGGTCGTCATGCTGATCGGCTTCAACCTGGCGCCGGTCACCGCGTCGACGTACTGGCCGCAGGACCAGTGGACGGCACTCCTGGTGATGCTGTTCACCGGATTGGCCGTGGTCTGCCTGCGCGGCTTCTGGTCGCGCGTCGCGATCTTCCTCGGCCTGGTCTTCGGGTACGCCATCTCCTGGGTCCTCGACCAGGTCTTCGGGAAGATCCACTCGGCGGACGCCTCGGGGAAGGTCGTCGACCACTGGCGCCTCGACCTGTCCGCCGTGGGCCAGGCCGACTGGATCGGCCTGCCGTCCTTCCACGCGCCGAGCTTCGAGTGGTCGGCGATCCTCGTGGCGCTGCCCGTCGTCATCGCGCTGATCGCGGAGAACGCGGGCCACGTGAAGGCCGTCGGCGAGATGACCGGCGACAACCTCGACGACAAGCTCGGCACGGCGATCTCCGCCGACGGCGCCGCCTCCATGCTCTCCACCGCGGTCGGCGGCCCGCCCAACACGACGTACTCCGAGAACATCGGCGTGATGGCCGCGACCCGCGTCTACTCCACGGCCGCGTACTGGGCCGCGGCGTGCTTCGCCCTGCTCTTCGGGCTCTGCCCCAAGTTCGGCGCCGTCGTGGCCGCGATCCCCGGCGGTGTGCTCGGCGGCATCACCGTCATCCTGTACGGCATGATCGGCCTGCTCGGTGCCCAGATCTGGATCAACGCCAAGGTCGACCTGCGCAATCCGTTGAACCTCGTGCCGGCCGCGGCGGGCATCATCATCGGCGTCGGCGGCGTCTCCCTGAAGATCAGCGACAACTTCGAGCTGAGCGGCATCGCGCTCGGTACGATCGTCGTCATCACGGGCTACCACGTGCTGCGCGCCTTCGCCCCCGAGCACCTCAAGTCGCAGGAACCGCTGCTGGACGCGGGCACGTCGACGTACGACAAAGAGGAACGCTGATCGGTCGGAACGCCAATCCGTTGGACGTGGTGCGTGACGCCTGATTAGGGTGCGCACCATGTCCAGCCCCGAGTCCGACAGACTCCCGCCACCGGTCGTCCGGTGGCTTCTCGCACCGCCGCGCTGACGCGCCCGCGGCACCGCCACCGGACCACCGCTCCCGTGTCCTGATCGTCCCGATCGATCCACACCGTGGTTGCGGAGTCCTGCTGTGCCCTTTGCCCTCCATCTCCTCGGACTCGCCGTGTTCGCGCAAGGCACCTCCGAGTTCATGCTGTCCGGACTGGTCGCCGACATCGCCGCGGACCTGGACGTCTCCATTCCGTCCGCCGGCCATCTGACCTCGGCGTTCGCCGTGGGAATGATCGTCGGCGCGCCGCTGATGGCCGTCCTGAGCCGCCGCTTCTCCCGCCGGAGCACGCTCCTCGTCTTCCTGGTCACCTTCCTCCTCGTCCATGTCGCCGGCGCGCTCACCACGAGCTTCGCCGTGCTGCTCACGACGCGCGTCGTGGGAGCCCTCGCCAACGCCGGTTTCCTCGCGGTCGCCCTGGTGACCGCCACTGACCTGGTCGAGCCGGACGCGAAGGGGCGCGCGACCTCCGCGCTGCTCGGCGGCGTCACCCTCGCCTGTGTCGCGGGCGTGCCCGCCGGCGCGCTGCTCGGCGAGGTGTGGGGCTGGCGCTCGGCGTTCTGGGCCGTGGCCCTGATCTCCCTGCCCGCCGTCCTCGCCATCGCGCGGGCCGTGCCCGCCGGTGCGCCGGACGTCGCGGGGCCGAGCGCGCTCGGTGAGCTGCGCGCGCTGCGCCGCCCGCGACTGCTGGTGACGCTGCTGCTCGGCGCGCTGGTGAACGGCGCGACGTTCTGTACGTTCACCTACCTCGCGCCGCTGGTCACCGAGGTGACCGGCCTCGGCTCCGGCTGGGTCCCCGCGGTGCTGGCGCTGTTCGGCATCGGCTCGTTCGTCGGTGTCACCGTGGGCGGTCGCGTCGCCGACGTACGGCCCGTGCCGCTCCTGGTGTGCGGCTCGCTCGCGCTGCTCGCCGGCTGGGTCCTCCTCGCCGTGACCGCCGCGAACCCGGTGGCGGCGGTCGTGCTGGTCCTCGTTCAGGGCGCGCTGTCGTTCGGCGTCGGGTCCACGCTCATCGCGCAGGCGCTGTACGCGGCGGCCGACGCGCCGCACCTGTCGGGCGGGTTCGCCACGGCCGCGTTCAACGTGGGCGGCGCCCTCGGTCCGTGGCTCGGCGGCCTCGCGATCTCCGCGGGGCTCGGCTACCGCTCGCCGCTCTGGGTCGGCGCGCTCCTGGTGGCGGCGGCCCTGGCCGTCGGGGGTGCGGCGGCCGGCCTGAGCCGTCAGGCCCCGCGCGGCGGCCGTTCCCTCGTTTCGGGGAAGCGGCCGGTGCGCTGACGTCCGGGCGCGCCCGGGGCTGGGACCCTGCCCCCATGGCGCAGTTGGAGCGGTTCGCGGAGTTCAGGGCACCGACCGGTGGGGACGACGACGTCGACGCCGTGGCGGCACGGATGCGTGCGCTCGGCGCCGGCTGGCCGCCGCGCGACGGGGTCGCCGTCTTCAACCGCGTCTACCTCTCGGTGACGGAGGAAGTCGGCCGGCGTCTCGACGGCGGTGCGTTCCCCGACGCCCGTGCCGCGCTGACGCTGGCCGTCCGCTTCGCCGAACGCTATCTGGCGGCCGTCGAGGCGGCGACCGCCGGGCACCGCCCGCCCGCCTGCTGGCGCCCGCTGTTCCAGTACCGCCGGCATCCGGGCGTCAGCCCGCTGCAGTTCGCACTCGCGGGCATCAACGCGCACATCGGGCACGATCTGGCGCTGGCCCTCGTCGACAGCTGCCGCACGCTGGGCTGCGAACCGGCCGATCTGGAGGACGGGTTCGACCGCGTGGGCGATGTCCTCGCGTCGCTTGAGGAACGCATTCGCGAAGAGCTGATGCCCGGCCCCGACCTGCTCCAGGTCGGCGACCCGCTGACGCATCTGGCCGGTTCCTGGAGCCTGGAGCGCGCCAGGGACGGGGCGTGGGCGTCGGCGCGGGCCCTGTGGGCGCTGCGCGAACTGCCCGCTGTCGCCGAGGAGTTCGTGGAGCGGCTGGACGGGGCGGTGGGGTTGGTGGGACGCATCCTGTTGACGCCCCTTCCGGACTGAAGTCGCTGTACGTTGAATCGACTGGCGTTGCATCGACTGGCGTTGCATCGACGGACCCCGACGTGAAGGAGCACCGGAATGGCGACGCGACTCGGACTGAGTCTTCCGCAGGGCCGGCAGTACACCATCGGGCGTGACGTCCCCGCGGTCGCCCGGGCCGCCGAGGACATCGGCTACGAAAGCCTCTGGGTCTACGAGCGCGTCCTCTACCCCGAGCCCGCCACCCAGGGCCTTTACGGCATCCCGGGCCGCCCCTGGCCCGACACGTACCGCTCGGTCGCCGATCCCCTGATCACCCTGACGCTCGCCGCCGCGGCCACGGAGCGCGCCCGCCTCGGCACCAGCGTGCTCGTCGCCCCGCTGCACATCCCGTTCCAACTCGCCCGCGCGCTGGCCTCGTTGGACGCGGCGAGCGGCGGCCGGGTCGTCGCGGGTCTCGGCACGGGCTGGTCCCACGACGAGTACGCGGCCGCCTCGGTCGCCCCCTTCGAGCGGCGCGGCAAGGTCCTGGACGAGCTGATCGACGTCTGTCACGCGGTGTGGGGCCCGGACCCGGTGGCGTACGAAGGGGAGCTGACCACCATCGCGCCGTCCGTGGTGGGCCCCAAGCCCGCCCGGCCGATCCCGATCCTGCTGCCCGCCAACAGCCCGCGCGCGCTGCGCAGGCTGGTGGACCGCGCCGATGGCTGGATGCCGGTGGCGACGGGCGCCGACGCACTCGCCGAGCAGTGGGCCACGGTGCGCGAAGCGGCCGCCGAGCGGGGCCGCGAGCGACCGGTCCAGAGCGTGCTGCGGGCCAACACGCGCTACACACGCAAGGCGTACGACGGCCCCGACCGCGCCCCGTTCCGCGGCAACGTCGAGCAGATCGTCGAGGACCTCGCCGCGCACGCCGCGGTGGGCGTGGACGAGATCCTGATCGACCTCGGCGGCTCGGCGCGGGACGCACAGGAACTCAAGGACCTGGCGGCGCAGGTGTACGAGGCGGCGAGGGCGGCGGGGGTATAGGGCAGGCGCCCCGCAGGGGCGCGGCCCTAGGGGCGCGGGGAACTGCGCGACCAGCCACAACGGACCAGCACATGCCCCCGCACCCCACCCAAAACGGCGCCGTCAGTCCTCAGGCAGCTCGACGGGCGCAATCTCGTCGTAAACATCCCCCGGCCCGGGGTTGGTCGCATCCGTGGCCCCGCCGAAGTGGTGCATCACGCCCCACACCGCGTTGAGCGCGGTCTGAATCGCCCCCTCGGCCCAGCCGGCCGTCCACGAGATGTCGTCGCCTGCGAGGAAGATGCCCCGCTTGTCCTCGGGCAGCGACTCCTGCATGAAGTGCGTGAACAGCCGCCGCTGGTAGCGGTAGTGACCCGGCAGGTTCGCCTTGAACGCGCCCATGAAGTAGGGCTCGTTCTCCCAGGACACGGTCACCGGGTTGCCGATGATGTGCTTCCGGATGTCGACCTTCGGGTAGATCTCGCCGAGCGACTTGAGCATGACCTCCATGCGCTCGTTCGCCGACAGCGGCAGCCACTTCAGGCTGTCGTCGCACCAGGTGTAGGAGAGGCAGATGACGGCGGGCTTGTCCGGCCCGTCGTCGAGCAGATATGTACCGCGCGTCATGCGGTCGGTGAGGGTCATGGACATCACGTCGCGCCCCGTCTCCTCGTCCTTGTCCAGCCAGAACGGCCGGTCGACGGGCACGAAGAGCTTCGAGGACTCCATGTAGTGGGTGCGCTCCATCGCCGTCCAGTGGTCGATGGGGAAGAGCGAGTCGTCGCACTCGATCTTCGAGAGCAGCATCCACGACTGGGCGGTGAAGATCGCCGCCTGGTAGGTGCGGATGTCACCGGAGGCGTCCGTGACGGTGACCCGGTTGCCGGCGGTGCGGTTGAGCCGGGTCACGGCGGGCTTGGGCTCGCCGCCCTCGTGCAGCGACTTCAGGGACGTACCGGGCTCCCAGTGCACGATCTTCTGCGGCTCGCGCTCCCACAGGCGCAGCGGCAGCTGCTGGCTGCCGCCGACGATGCCGCGGTGGTGGTCGTCGGCCTCGGTGTAGACGACGCGCAGGATCTCCAGGATGGAGTTCGGGAAGTCGGTGTCCCAGCCGCCCGTGCCGAAGCCGACCTGGCCGAAGATCTCGCGGTGCCGGAAGGACTTGAAGGCCTCGGAGTCGCAGAGGAAGCCGTAGAAGGTCTGGTTGTCGAGCTTCTCGACGAGCTTCGACCAGATCTCACGGATCTTCGGCACGTCGCGCTCGCGCAGGGCGCGGTTCATGTCGGAGAAGTCCGCGCCCTCCTCCAGGCAGTCGGCCCAGGCCTTCGCCACGTCGCGGTAGACCTGCGGCAGGTCCTCCACGGTCTCGGCGTAGTGCGACTCGCCCTTGAGGTCGACGACCGTGGAGGGCGTCGACTCGGCGAGCGGGTTGGGGAACGCCCGCGTCTTCAGACCGACGAGGTCGATGTAGTGCTGGAGCGCCGTGGAGGACGGCGGGAACCGCATCGCGCCCATCTCGGCGGTGAGGTCGCCGTCACAGCCCTCGAAGCCCACGGTCCGCAGCCGGCCGCCGATCTGGTCGGCCTCGTAGACGACGGGCTTGAGGCCCATCTTCATCAGCTCGTACGCGGCGACGATGCCGGAGAGGCCGCCGCCGATGACGGCGACCTCGGTGCCGTGCTCGGTCGCGGGTATCTGGCCGAGGCCCGCCGGGTGGGCGAGGAAGTCGTCGTAGGCGTAGGGGAAGTCCGGACCGAACATGGTGATCGGCGGCTGCGCGTCGGTGTGCTGGATGGCGGTGGGCACCGTGGACGTCATGGGGTACGGACTCCTTGCACGGAACTGAAAGACAGGTGAGGGGGCGCGGGCCGGGACTCGGGCTCGCGGGCGGTCGGACTCGCGGGGGTCAGACGAGGGAGGCGTACAGGCCGGGCCGCCGGTCGCGCAGGTAGGGGTTGGTCGCACGGGAGGCGCTCAGGAACTCCGGGTCGACGTCACCGAGGACCAGCTCCTCGCCGCGGCCCGCGCGGGCCCGCGCCACACCGTCGGGCCCGGCCAGCGTGGAAAGACCGACGAACTCGAACTCTCCCTCGGCCCCGACCCGGTTGACGTACGCGACGTACATCTGGTTCTCGAAGGCACGCACCGGCACGACGGACTCGGCGACGAACTGGAAGGGGTGCATCTGGGCGGTGGGGACGACGAGGAGGTCGGTGCCTGCGACCGCGTGCGCGCGGACGTTCTCCGGGAACTCCACGTCGTAGCAGATCATCAGCCCGATCCGGATGCCGCCCAACTCGGCCTGCACGACGGTCTGTTCACCGGGGGTGAAGGCGTCGCGCTCGAAGCCGCCGAAGAGATGGGTCTTGCGGTAGTTCGCGAGGCGGACCCCGTCCGGGCCGGCCAGCTGGACGGAGTTGAAGACGACATCGCCCTCGCGCTCCGGATACCCGTAGGCGACGCCGAGCTCGTGGCGCGCCGCGATCTCGGCGACGGCCTTGGCGGACTCCCCGTCGACGGGCTCGGCGAGCCGGGCGATGTCGTCACCGATCGCGTACCCCGTGAGGAACAGCTCCGGCGCGATGAGCAGCCCGGCACCCGCCGCGGCGGCGCGGCCCGCCGCCTCGTCCAGGACCGCGAGGTTCTCGGCGACGGATCCAAGCTGCCCGGAGCTCTGGAGCAGGGCGGTGCGCAGCGCAGGCATGGCGGAACCTCAAAGGGTACGAAGGGGAAGGCGGGACCGATAAGACGGTACGGTCGTCAACCACCCCCGGACAAGCTCAGACCGTTGCGCTCAGCTGCACGATCTGTTGCGCATAAACCCCTCGGAACGACGATTCATTGCGCTTCTCACGGGGGTACGAGGCCCGCAGCCGAAGATCCGAGCCGGGGAACGATTCAGGGGCGCGGGGAACTGCGCAAAACCCACCACACACCCGCACCCAGAGAACTAAGCCGGAGACCCCGAAGAAAACCTCCGCATAAGCGGCGAAAGCACGAGCACGGACTTCGTCCGCTCCACAAACGGCTCCCCCGCGATCCGCTCCAGCACCCGCTCGAAGTGCCGCATATCAGCCGCGAAGACCTGAACGATCGCGTCCGCGTCCCCCGTGACGGTGGACGCGGACGAAATCTCCGGATACCGCTCAAGCCCCCGCTGGATCGCCTCCGGCGAGGTGTTCCGGCGACAGTAGATCTCGATGAACCCCTCGGTCTCCCAGCCGAGCGCCGCCGGGTCCACCCGCACGGTGAACCCGGTGATGGCGCCCGTGGCCCGCAGCCGGTCCACGCGCCGCTTCACGGCGGGCGCGGAGAGTCCGACCAGCTGGCCGATGTCGGCGTAGGAACGGCGGGCGTCCTCGGCGAGGGCGTGCACGATGCGTTCGTCGAGATCGTTCAGTCGCACGGGGGGTGGATCACTTCTCTGCTGTGGCCAATCGGGAGCGGCTCATGCCGTACAGGAAGTAGAACACGAGGCCGACGGCCATCCAGACACCGAAGACCGTCCAGGTGACGGAGTCGAGGCTGAACATGTTGTACGCGCAGAAGCCGAAGCCGAGCACAGGGAAGAGCCAGCCGAGCGGCACCCGGAAGGTGCGCGGCATGTCGGGGCGGGTCCGGCGCAGCACGATCACGGCGATGTTGACCAGGCCGAAGGCGAAGAGCGTGCCGATGCTGGTGGCATCGACGAGCTTGCCGAGCGGGATGACGGAGGCGAGCGCGCCGCAGAAGAGCGACACGATGACCGTGTTCACGCGGGGGGTGCCCGTCTTCTTGCTGACCTTGCCGAACGCCTTGGGGACGAGGCCGTCGCGGGACATGGCGAAGAGCACGCGGGTCTGGCCGTACAGCACGGTGAGCACGACGGACGCGATGGAGATGACGGCGCCCGCGGCGAGGATCGTGCCCCACATGTTCTGCCCGCTGACGTCGTTCATGATCGCGGCGAGCGTGGCCTCGGAGCCCTCGAAGTCCTTCCAGTTCCAGGCGCCGACGGCGACGGCGGCGACGAGGACGTAGAGCGCGGTGACAATGACCAGGGACAGCATGATCGCGCGGGGCAGGTCGCGCTGCGGGTTCTTGGCCTCCTCACCTGCGGTGGAGGCGGCGTCGAACCCGATGTACGAGAAGAAGAGGCTCGCGGCGGCGGCGCTGACGCCGGCCGTGCCGAGCGGCATGAAGTCGGAGTAGTTGCCGGACTTGAAGCCCATGAAGCCGATGGTGCAGAAGAGCACGAGCGCGGCGATCTTCACGATGACCATGATCGTGTTGGCCGTCGCCGACTCCTTGGCGCCGCCGAGCAGGAAGACCATGGCGAGCAGCACGACGATCAGGCCGGGCAGGTTGATGATCGCGCCGTCGACCTCGCCGGGCGCCGCGGAGAGCGCGTCGGGGATGGTGACGCCGATCGTGCCGTCGAGGAGTTCGTTGAGGTATTCGCCCCAGCCGACCGCGACGGCGGCCACGGACACGCCGTACTCCAGGACCAGGCACCAGCCGCACACCCAGGCGATGAGTTCGCCCATCGTTGCGTACGCGTACGAGTAGGAGGAGCCGGCAACCGGGATGGAGCCCGCCAGCTCGGCGTACGAGAGGGCCGAGAAGAGGGCGGTGAGGCCGGCGATCACGAACGAGATCGTGACGGCGGGGCCGGCCTTCGGGACGCTCTCGCCGAGGACGACGAAGATGCCGGTGCCGAGCGTGGCACCGATGCTGATCATGGTCAGCTGCCACATGCCGAGGGAGCGCCTGAGCGAGCCTCCCTCACCCTGGCCACCCTCCTCGACCAGGGCTTCGACCGGCTTGCGGCGCATGAGCCGGCTGCCGAGGCCGGGGGTGCCCGGGGTGCTTGGGCGGTTCTGCGGGGGTGCGCCTTGGTCGAGCACGCGCTGGCTCCTTCATCGCTGCCGGTCAGGGCGGCGAGGACCTCGGGGCAGCCGCGCTTGGCGACGGGAACCACCGAGCAGGCAGTCCCCGCCACACCACGTTCAGGGCCTGACTCTAGAGTCCACGGTTCCCGACCGTAATGCAGCAACCTTGCGTACCGACGGTTGATCATTGCGCACTTCCGTCATATGCGTCTCTTCGTTGCGCAGTCCGTTTCGTCCGTTGCGTGCCACGCCTGTCCTGACTCTGTTGACACTTCGTCAGATCTGCCGCATCGTGCACGCCTCTCGCCCGAGACGGAGGCACGGCATGGACCTCGACGTCCTGTACGAGATCGACGTACCGAAACCGTGGGGCGCGCCCCACCCGCACGGTCAGCGGGCCGCCGAGCAGCGTGCCTACCGCGAGGCCGTCGAGCAGATCCGGCTCGCCGACCGGATGGGCTTCCGCACCGTGTGGGCGGTCGAGCACCACTTCCGCGAGGGCCGCTCGCACTGCCCCGCGCCGGAGGTCCTGCTCGGTCACCTCGCGGCGCTGACCGAGCGCATCCGCCTCGGCTTCGGCGTCACGCTCACCCCCTTCGGCTTCACGCCGCCGCAGCGGATCGCGGAAAAGGTTGCCGCGGTGGACGTGCTCTCCGAGGGCCGCGTGGAGTGGGGCACGGGCCGTTCGACCCCCATGGAGCAGACGGCCTTCGGCGTCGACAGGGAGCGGTCGCGCGCCGACTGGCGCGAGGCGATCGAGATCGTCACGGGCATGTGGCGCGAGGAGTACTTCTCGTACGAGTCGGAGCGCTTCAGCTTCCCCCGGCGGATGGTCACCCCGAAGCCGGTCCAGGATCCGCACCCGCCGTGCTGGATGGCCGCCACGTCGCCCGGCTCGGCGGAGGTGGCGGGCGCGGCCGGTCTCGGGCTGCTCTCCTTCTCGATCATGCAGCCGCTGGAGGCGATGGCGCGCCAGGTGGCGGCGTACCGGAGGGCGGCGCGCACCCCGTCCCCGATCACGGACGTCACCACGGACCGCGTCAGCGCGTACACCCTCGTACACGCGGCGGACCGGCCCTCGAAGCGCGTCTGGGACTCGGTCGCGTGGTGGTACCGCAACCTCGCCCAGTTCACGCTGGACTGGGAGCTGCCGCACCTGACCCCCGAGGAACGCGAGCGGACCTTCCCGTTCCTCACGCCGATCATCGAGGGCAGCGTGCCCGTCGAGGAGTTCGACGCCGGGGACATGATCCTCATCGGCGACGCGGAGACCATCGTCCGCAAGGCCAAGCGGTACGCCGACCTCGGCATCGACCAGCTCATCTGCTACGTCCAGTGGGGCTATCTGGAACACCGCGAGATCCTGCGGACCATCGAGATCCTCGGCAAGGAAGTCATCCCGGAGCTGGCGTCGTACGTGCCGAGGGGAACGCCCGCATGACGGAGCCCCTGGACACCTCCCCCGTCCCCGACTACGCCGCCCTGCACCGCCTGGACAGCCGCGCCATCGTCCTGCTCGGCGCGGGCAACGGCATCGGCCGCCAGACCGCGCACGCGCTGACGGCGGCGGGCGCGCGCGTGCTGTGCGTCGACGTCGACAAGGGGCGCGCGGAGGCGGTGGCCGCCGAGACGGGCGGCATCCCGTACGTCGCCGACGTGACCCGGCGCGAGGACGTCCGGGACCTCTTCGCGTACGCGCGCCGGGAGTGGGGGCAGGTCGGCGGCCTCGTCGACATCGTCGGCATGGCCCGCTACTCGCCCCTGGCCGACCTGGACGACGAGGGGTGGGACTGGCACTTCTCGATGGTCCTGCGGCACGCCTGGCTGGCCGTGCGGTACGGCGGCGAGGCCCTCGCCGACGGGGGCGGCGGCGCGATGGTCTTCGTCGCCTCGGTGTCGGGTCTCACGGCGGCGCCCCTGCACGCCGCCTACGGCGCGGCCAAGGCGGGCCTGGTCTCCCTGGTCCGCACGGCGGCGGTGGAGTACGGCCCGCGCGGGGTGCGGGTGAACGCGGTGGCGCCCGGCGTCGTGTGGACTCCGCGGGTGGCCGCCCTGGTCGGCGACGAGGGGCGCGAGCGCAACGCCCGCAACGCGCCGCTCGGCCGCGTCGCCGAGACCTCGGACATCGCCTCGGCCCTGCTGTTCCTCGCCTCGCCGCTCGCGTCGTACGTCACCGGGCAGACGCTCGTCGTGGACGGCGGGGTCGGCGTGAAGTTCCCGTACCCGACGATCGGCGGCGCGCGGTGAGAGAGTTCGTGCGGGGCGCGCCCTGGTGGACGGAGGACGGCCGGATGGTGCGCGCCGACCCGGCCGACTGGGAGCGGCTGCCCGGGGACACGTGGGACCGTGCGGGCATGCCCGCCGGGGTGCGCCTGGAGTTCACGGCGCGCGGAGTGAGCGCCGTGGAGGTCGCGTACACCGCGTCGCCTCCCGAGGGAGCGGACACGCACCGCGCCGCGCCCGCGCTGTTCACGCTCCTCACCGGCGAGGAGGCCATCGACACCCCCGCCTCCCCCGGCGAGCACCGGGCACTGATCCAACTCCCCGCCCCGGACGGTGAGTTCACCCTGCACCTGCCGGAGACCCTGCGGCCCGCCCTGCACGGGATACACCCGGTGGACGGCACCCTGACGCCCACCGCCCGCCGGCCGCGCTGGCTCGTGTACGGCGACTCGATCGCGGAGGGCTGGTCGGCCTCGCGGCCCCACCTCGCGTGGCCCGCGCTCGCGGGGCGGGCCCTCGGCGTGGAGACGGTGAACCTCGGCTACGCGGGCGCGGCACGCGGCGAACTGGCGTCCGCCGAGCAACTGGCCTCACTGGACGCCGACTTGATCACCCTCGCCCTCGGCACCAACTGCTGGTCGCGGGTGCCGCATTCGGCGCGGCTGCTGTACGAGACGCTGCGCGCGTTCCTGGACCTGGTGCGCCGGGGCCACCCGGACGTCCCCGTCCTGGTCCTCTCCCCCGTACTCCGCCCGGACGCCGAGGCGGTGCCGAACGCGCTCGGCGCCACGCTCCGGGACCTGCGGACCGCCGTGGAGCGGGCGGCCCTGGACGCGGGCACCGAACTGCTGCCGGGCGGCGGGCTGCTGGACGCCGGGCACCTGGTGGACGGGGTCCACCCGGGCGACGCGGGCCACCGCGTGCTCGCCGAGGCGGTGACGGCGGCGGCCGCCAAGACACGCGCGGCGGCGGTGCGCCCCTGACGGAGCGCACCGCGCAGTGGCTAGCTCCAGCTGGCGTGCAGCGGCTTGCCCTCGGCGTAACCGGCGGCGCTCTGGATGCCGACGGTGGCCTTCTCGGCGAACTCCTCCAGGGAGGCCGCGCCCGCGTACGTGCAGGAGGAGCGGACGCCCGCGATGATCGAGTCGATCAGGTCCTCGACGCCCGGCCGGGTCGGGTCGAGGAACATTCGGGAGGTCGAGATGCCCTCCTCGAAGAGCGCCTTGCGGGCACGGTCGTACGCCGACTCCTCGGACGTACGGTTGCGCACCGCGCGGGCGGAGGCCATGCCGAAGGACTCCTTGTACGCGCGGCCCTGGGCGTCGTGCTGGAGGTCGCCCGGAGACTCGTACGTCCCCGCGAACCAGGAGCCGATCATGACGTTCGAGGCACCGGCGGCGAGCGCCATGGCGACGTCGCGCGGGTGGCGGACACCGCCGTCGGCCCAGACGTGCTTGCCGAACTTCTTGGCCTCGGCGGCGCATTCGAGCACCGCGGAGAACTGCGGGCGGCCGACGCCGGTCATCATGCGCGTGGTGCACATGGCGCCGGGACCGACACCCACCTTGATGATGTCGGCGCCGGCCTCGATGAGGTCGCGCACACCCTCGGCGGCGACGATGTTGCCCGCGACGATCGGCACCTGCGGGTCGAGCGCGCGCACGGCCTTCACCGCGGCGATCATCGACTCCTGGTGGCCGTGCGCGGTGTCGACGACGAGCGTGTCGACGCCCGCGTCGAGGAGCTGCTTGGCCTTGCCCGCCACGTCGCCGTTGATGCCGACGGCGGCGGCGATGCGCAGGCCGCCCTTGGCGTCGACGGCCGGGGTGTAGAGCGTGGCGCGGAGGGCGCCCGTGCGGGTGAGGATGCCCGCGAGGCGGCCGTCCTTGTCCACGGCCGGGGCGTACCGGCGGTTGGCGTGGTCCAGCTTGTTGAACGCGTCGCGCGGGTCGATGTCGGCGTCCAGGAGCAGCAGGTCCCTGGACATGACCTCGGAGAGCTGCGTGAAGCGGTCGACGCCGCTCAGGTCGGTGTCGGTGACGACGCCGACGGGCTTCTGGTCGGCGTCGACGACGACGCCGGCGTTGTGCGCGCGCTTGGGCAGCAGGGCCAGCGCGTCCGCGACGGTCTGCGACGGGGCCAGGACGATCGGGGTGTCCAGGACGTGGTGGCGCGTCTTGACCCAGGAGATGACGTCGGTGACGACCTCCATCGGGATGTCCTGCGGGATGACGACGAGGCCGCCGCGGCGGGCGACGGTCTCGGCCATGCGCCGGCCGGCGATCGCGGTCATGTTGGCGACGACCAGCGGGATCGTGGTGCCGGTGCCGTCGGGGGAGGTGAGGTCCACGCCCTGGCGGGAGCCGACGGCGGAGCGCCTCGGGACCATGAAGACGTCGTCGTACGTCAGGTCGTACGCAGGCTGGATGTCATTGAGGAAGCGCACGTGCTGCTCATCCCAGTCGATCAGAGGTGGCCCCCGGACAGTTAGGCCGAGGGAAAAGCACGTACTTCATTCTCCCATGCCGACCAGGTTGTGCCGCCTGGGACGATCACCCAGGCGGGCGGCACGGGCGGTGGTCGGATCGTCCAAGAACCCCCGGGAAGCGGAACAGCCCGTTCAGGACTCGGCACGCTCCGTGGCGGCGGGGCCGACGGCCGGCCCGGCCGCGGGGCCGAGCGCGAGGACGACCTCCAGGCCGGTCTCCGCGTCCCGCCAGTGCTCGACCGCCGAGGAGAACACCTCCTGCGCGATCCGCCACTCCCCCGGCGCCGCCCGCGCGTACTCCTGCCAGCCGGAGACGACGAGCAGCCGCCCCCGCGCGGCGGGCGCCCACGACAGGTCGGTGAGGCAGTCGGCGAGGGCGTCCCAGTTGTGCCCGAACCAGTCGGGCAGGCCGAGCCCGCGGGCGCAGCGCTCCATGAACGCGGCCTTATCCTTCACCCCCGCCAGGGAGAGCGTCGCGGTGGTCCAGCCCGCGCCGCGCGCCGCGTCGAGCACGGGCGCGAGCGGATTCCTGCCGGCATCGTCGGCCATTACCTCAGCACCGCCTTGAAGGACGCGTAGTGGTCGTCGGTGTAGTAGATCTCGCCCCCGCCGCCGGTGACGATCCGCCGGGCGCCGCGGTCGTGCTCGCCGGGCGTGCGGACGGTGTACTCGCGGTAGTAGCCGCGTTTCCGCCGCGGCAGCTCCCGCTCGAAGTTCCCGAAGACGGCGCCGTCCTTCTCGTACGGGAAGGGACCCCCGTCGTCGATGCGCCGCAGCGTCTTCCGCGCCTCGGCGGGCAGCCGGTCCGCCTGGACGGTGGCCATGCCACGGGCCCAGGCGGGGACATCGCTGCCTGCCTCCGCCGAACACCCACTCACCAGAACGGCGAGACAGACCAGCACCAGCCCCAGCACACGGGGCACAAACCGGTTCAGCATGGCTCAGACCCTGCCACAGCACCCCGCCAGGGGCGCGCGGAGTGCGCCCCTTAAGGGGCGCGGGGAACTGCGCGACCAGCCCCCACGACCCGCAGGGACTCAGCTACCGTCCGGGTCGGCCCGGTTCAGAGCGGGCCGAGGCGGCGTACCCGCCACGAGCAGCTGATCGGCAGCCGCCGTGTCCGTCACCAGACTGGTGACGAGCCCGGACCGCAGCACCGCGTCGATCGCGGCGGCCTTCCGCTGCCCGCCCGCGATGGCGACGACCTCAGGAATCCGTCGAAGCCGATCCGCTTCGACGGTGATGCACCGCTCCCCGAGATCCCGCCCCACCCGACGCCCCTCGGCGTCAAACAGGTGCGCGGACATCTCGGCGGCCACGCCCAGCGAGGCGTAGTGCGCGCGCTCCTCGTCGCTGAGCATGTCGTGGACGGTGGAGATGCCCGGCTCCCAGGAGCCGATGGAGACGCAGGCGACCGTGACCTTGTCGAAGTACTCGAACGCGCGGGCGATACCGGTCTGGTTGCGCAGCGCCGCCGCCGTGGCGGGGTCCGGCAGCAGCATCGGCGCGTAGATGGGGTGGGCCTCGCCGCCGGACACCTGGGCGGCACGGCGGACGGCCTCGACGGAGCCGCGCTCCGCGGTCCCGGCGTCGTACACGCCCGTCAGCTGCACGACCGTGCACGGCGGCAGCTGGTCCAGCGCGGCCGCCATGTGGATCGTGGAGCGGCCCCAGGCGAGACCGAGGACGTCGCCCTCGTTGACGAGCTCGCCGAGGAGATCCGCCGCGACCTCGCCGAGGTTCTCGGGGTCGGGCGAGTCCTCGATCTCGTCGGTCGGCGCCGGGGACTCCACGACGACCGCGTGCCGCAGACCGTAGCGGGCGCGCAGCGCGTCCGAGCGCTCGGCGTCCAGTTCCGCTGGGACCCTGATCTCGATGCGTACGAGATCCCGCTCAAGGGCGGTCTCCAGGACCCGGGCCACCTTGAAGCGGCTGACGCCGAACTCCTCGGCGATCTGGATCTTGGACTTGCCCTCAAGGTAGAAGCGGCGGGCCATGGCCGCCGCCTGCACCAGCTCCGCGGGTCCCATCCGCATGGCTGACCGACCCGCCGACATGGCCGACACGGCGCTCTCCTCACTGCTGTTCACAAACTGGGTTCGCCGTTCATCCTTGCAGATCCGGCCTAGTCGATCAGCCCTGAGGGACTGCGTTCACGTTCCCGTGGCTCAGTGGTCGCACGCCCAGCCGCTTGACGCGGTCTTTGCCTGCGCTTGGGCGCGCAATGAACGTACCGCTTCCGCGGGATCCTTGGCGCCGTAGACGGCCGAGCCCGCGACGAAGACATCGGCGCCGGCCTCGGCGCAGCGCTCGATCGTCTCGGCCGAGACACCGCCGTCGACCTGCAGCCACATCTCCAGGCCGTGCTTGGCGATGAGCTCACGGGTGCGGCGGATCTTGGGCAGCATGATGTCCAGGAAAGCCTGGCCGCCGAAGCCGGGCTCGACCGTCATGATCAGCAGCATGTCGAGCTCGGGGAGCAGGTCCTCGAACGGCTCGATCGGCGTCGCGGGCTTCAGCGCCATGGAGGCGCGGGCGCCCTTCGCGCGGATCTCGCGGGCGAGCCGGACCGGCGCGGCGGCGGCCTCGGCGTGGAAGGTGACCGATCCGGCGCCCGCCTCGACGTACTGCGGCGCCCAGCGATCGGGGTCCTCGATCATCAGATGGCAGTCCAGGGGCGTGTCCGTCGCACGGGCCAGTGACTCTACGACCGGCACACCGAGAGTCAGGTTCGGGACGAAGTGGTTGTCCATCACGTCGACATGGAGCCAGTCGGCGCCTTCTGTGCCTGAAACGGACTTCGCCTCCTCGGCAAGACGGGCGAAGTCCGCGGACAGGATGCTGGGGTTGATCTGCACGGCCATGCCCCAAGCCTGCCATGCCCGGCGCACGTCGCCGACCGCAGTCCACCGCACGGGCACAGCGGCTCCCGCGCGCACCCGCCGAGTGCCATGCTGGGCGGTCCAGCGGCACCGCGCACGGCAAGCGGGGGGAAGCCATGGCGGACGGACGGCGGCAGGAGCGGCGCGGGGTCGCGTGGCTGGTGTGCGGGCGGCGCACCAAGTGGCTGGTGGTGCTGTTCTGGCTGGCGGTGCTGATCGTCGCCGCGCCGCTCGCCCAGAAGCTCACCGGCGCCCAGGAGAACGACGCGGAGTCCTGGCTGCCCGGCTCCGCGGAATCCACCCAAGTCCTGGACATCTCCGCCGACTTCAGGCCCGAGGCGATCCCCGTCATCGTCGTGTACGCCCGCGAAGACGGCCTCACCGCGGCGGACCGCGCACGGATCGCCGAGGACGTGCGGCAGGCGAAGGCGCTGCGCGACCACGGGACCCGGGGCGCCGAGACCCGCGGCCCCGTCTACGACAAGAAGGCGGGCGCCGAGGCGGCCCAGGTGTTCGTCCCGATCACCATGGACGCGGAGGGCTGGGAGCGCATCGGTCCGGCCGTCGACGCCGTCCGGGAGCGAGTCGGCGACGGCGGCGACGGGCTGGCCGTGCACGTCACCGGCCCTGGTGGCACGGCCGCGGACTCCGCCGAGGCCTTCGAGGGCATCGACTCGACGCTGCTGCTCGCGGCGGCGGGCATCGTCGTCGTGATCCTGCTGTTCACCTACCGCAGCCCGACGCTGCTCCTGGCCCCGCTGCTCGCCGTGATCACCGCGCTGTTCACGGCCCAGGCCCTCATCTACCTGCTCGCCGAACACGCGGACCTCACCGTCAACGGCCAGAGCGCGGGCATCCTGACCGTGCTCGTGTTCGGCGCGGGGACGGACTACGCGCTGCTCCTGGTCGCTCGCTATCGCGAAGAACTGCGCCGCCACGAGGACCGCCACGAGGCGATGGCGCTCGCCCTGCACCGGGCAGGACCCGCGGTCCTCGCGTCCGGCGCGACCGTCGTCCTGAGCATGCTGGTGCTGCTCGCCGCCGAGATGAACTCGACGAGCGGCCTCGGCCCGGTCGCCGCGATCGGCGTCACGGTGGGCCTCCTGGCGATGCTGTCGCTCTTCCCCGCCCTCCTCGTCATCTTCGGCCGGTGGTTCTTCTGGCCGCTGATCCCGCACGTCGGCTCCCCCGAGCCGACCGAGCGCGGCGTCTGGGCGCGCACGGGCCGGCGCATCGACCGCCGCCCGCGGCTGATCTGGGGCATCACGGCGGCGGCCCTCGCCCTGCTCTCCCTCGGGCTGCTGCAGCTGCGGGCCGAGGGGCTCAGCAACGCCGACGCGTTCACCGACAAACCGGACTCGATCACCGGCCAGGAGGTGCAGGCGAGGTACTTCCCCGCGGGCTCCGGCGACCCGCTGGTCGTCGTGACCGACTCGGCGCGGGGCGACGACGTCGCCGAGGCCGTCCGGAAGACCCGGGGCGTGGTGCCCGACAGCGTCGCCCGCCCGCCGGGGACCAAGGCCGAGCACGACGGCAAGGTGCTGTTCGAGGCGACGGCGGCCGACCCGTCCGACAGCGCGGCCGCCAAGCGGACCGTGGAGCGGGTGCGCGACGCCGTCCACGCCGTCCCGGACGCGGACGCGCGGGTGGGCGGCGGCACGGCGGCCCTGCTCGACATGGACCGCGCCACGGCCCACGACAACAAGCTGATCATCCCGCTGGTCCTGGTCGTGGTCCTGCTGATCCTCGCCGTGCTGCTGCGCGCCGTGGTCGCCCCGCTCCTCCTGATCGCCACGGTGGTCCTGTCCTTCGCCACCGCGCTCGGCCTGAGCGCGCTCGCCTTCCGCCACCTCTTCGACTACGCGGGCGAGCCGACCGACTTCCCGCTCTTCGTCTTCGTGTTCCTGGTGGCGCTCGGCATCGACTACAACATCTTCCTGTCGACCCGCATCCGCGAGGAGGCGGGCCACCAGGGCACCCGCGCGGGCGTCCTGACGGGCCTCGCCGCGACCGGCGCGGTGATCACCTCGGCGGGCCTGGTCCTCGCGGGCACGTTCGCCGCGCTCGGCACGCTCCCGATGGTCGCGTTCGCCGAGATCGGCTTCGCGGTGGCGCTCGGCGTCCTGCTCGACACGTTCGTCGTACGGTCGATCCTCGTCACGTCACTGTTCCTGGACGTGGGTCCGAAGGTGTGGTGGCCGCACGCGCTGGCCGCACGGCCCGAACCGGACCGCACGGAACCACCGGACCGTACGGAGTCGGAGGCGGTCAGGCCGTCCGGCGAATGAGCGCCAGATACATCGCGTCCGTCCCGTGCAGATGCGGCCACAACTGCACGTCGGGCCCGTCCCCCAGCGCCGGAACACCCGGCAACAGCGGCCGCGCGTCGATGAGTTCGGCGCCGCCGGTCTGCTTGAGCACGTCGTCCACGACGGCCCGCGTCTCGGCGAGGTGCGGCGAGCACGTGGCGTAGCCGACGACACCGCCGACACGGACGGACTCCAACGCCGTGCGCAGCAGCCCGCGTTGGAGCGGGGCGAAGCCGTCCAGGTCCTGCGGGCGGCGGCGCCAGCGGGCCTCGGGGCGGCGGCGCAGCGCGCCGAGCCCGGTGCACGGCACGTCCATCAGGACGCGGTCGAAGGTGCCGGGCCGCCACGGCGGACGGGTGCCGTCCGCCGCGATGACCTGGTAGGGGCCGGGGTTGCCCGCGAGCGCCTGCGCGACGAGACCGGCCCGGTGCGGCTGCTTCTCGGAGGCGACGAGCCTGGCGCCCCGCTGGGCGGCGAGGCCGGCGAGCATGGCCGCCTTGCCGCCGGGACCCGCGCAGCCGTCGAGCCACTTCTCGTCGGAGCCGTCGAGCGGCACGTTCGCCAGCGCGAGCGCGACCAGCTGGCTGCCCTCGTCCTGCACGCCCGCACGCCCCTCGCGCACCGCCTCCAGGGAGCCCGGCTCACCGCCTTCGCTCATCCGCACGGCATACGGCGACCAGCGCCCCGGCAGCGCGGAGTCCTCGCCGACGGAGTCGAGGAGGTCGTCGGCGGTGGTACGGCCGGGCCGCGCCACCAGCGTCACCTCGGGCCGTTCGTTGTCCGCCTCCAAGAGGTCCTCGATGCCGGCGCGGCCGCCGCCGAGCGCGTCCCACAGCGCCGAGACGACCCAGCGGGGATGCGAGTGGACGACGGCGAGGTGTTCCTCGGCGTCCTCGTCGTAGGGCGGCGCGACCTTCTCCACCCAGGCGTCGAGATCGTGCTGCGCGACCTTGCGCAGCACGGCGTTGACGAACTTGGCCCGCCCGTCGCCGAGGACGACGCGCGCCAGCTCCACGGAGGCGGAGACGGCGGCGTGCGTCGGGATGCGCGTGCCGAGCAGCTGGTGCACGCCGAGGTTGAGCACGTCGAGGACCGGCGGATCGACCTCGCGCAGCGGCCGGTCGATGCAGGCCGCCACGATCGCGTCGTACGTCCCCTGCCTACGCAGCGTGCCGTAGACCAGCTCGGTGGCGAGCGCCGCGTCCCGCGCGTCGAAGTTCTCGTCCTTCTCCCTGGCCTTGCGCAGCAGGGGCGGCAGGACGAGGTTCGCGTAGGCGTCGCGCTCGTCCACGGCCCGCAGCGCCTCGAAGGCGAGGATGCGGACCGGGTCCTTCTGCGGGCGGCGGTAGGGCTTCCCCGGCTTGACGGGCTTACCGGACTTGCCGGACTTGCCTGCCGGGTTACGGGGTCGCCGGTTCGGCTGGTCGTTCACAAGGTGCTCCGCTGCTGGTACGGGTCGAACCCACCTAGCCTACGTCGCCCGCGCCCACCCGCTCGCCGGAGGCGATCCGCACCCCGCGCGCCCAGTCCGCGCCGCGCATCGGCTTCTTGCCCTGCGGCTGGACCCAGAGCAGCTCGACGGCGTGCGATCCGGAACCCACGTACACGTTGTTCTTGGCGGCCGACAGCTCACCGGGCGCGAGATCCGTGCGGTCCGGGACCTGCGCGGCCTGGATGATCTTCAGCCGCTCGCCGCGGAACACCGTCCAGGCGCCCGGCGCGGGCGTGCAGCCGCGGACGACGCGGTCCACCCGCAGCGCGGGCGCCGCCCAGTCCACCTGCGCGTCCTCGACCGTGAGCTTGGGGGCGAGGGTGACGCCGTCGGCGGGCTGCGGCACCGCCTTCAGGCTGCCGTCCTCGATGCCGTCCATGGTCGCGACGAGCAGCCCCGAGCCCGCGAAGGCGAGCCGGGTCAGCAGGTCACCGCTGGTGTCGGTGGGCCGCACCTCCTCGGTGACCGTCCCGTACACCGGACCGGAGTCGAGGCCCTGTTCGATCAGGAAGGTGGAGGCGCCGGTGATCTCGTCGCCCGCCAGCACCGCGTGCTGCACCGGTGCGGCGCCGCGCCAGGCGGGCAGCAGTGAGAAGTGCAGGTTGACCCAGCCGTGGGCCGGGATGTCCAGGGCGACCTTGGGCAGCAGCGCGCCGTAGGCGACGACGGGACAGCAGTCGGGGCCGATCTCCCGCAGCCGCGCCAGGAACTCCTCGTCGCGCGGCTTCGCGGGCTTGAGCACCTCGATGCCGGCCTCCTCCGCACGCTCCGCGACCGGGCTCGCCACCAGCCTGCGGCCCCGGCCCGCGGGCGCGTCCGGGCGGGTCACGACGGCGGCCACCTCGTGCCGGTCGGAGGCGATCAGGGCGTCCAGGGCGGGGACGGCGACCTCGGGAGTGCCTGCGAAGACGAGCTTCACTGAGGGGTACCTCGGATCTCTGGTCAGTGGTGGTCAGTGGGGTGGGGCGACGGCAGCGCACCAGTCTATGGGCCGCTCCGGGAGCGCGCCCCGGACGGTCTTCCCGAGGCCTGGGGTTGACGCTCCTGGGGGCGTACGAAGCGGCGCGCGCCCCGTGCATATGCGCATACGCCCCTGCACCGTGACCCCACACGAGCTAGCGCGTTGGTCAAGAAAGAGTTGACCACAACGGGCCACCGATGCGGCCCGATCCTTTTCAACGCCGGTTCGAGAGGCTTGTTCATGGCCGACCACGCAACCCACGACGCCCAGGCACGAGCCAGCCTGCACCTCCTGGTGCGGGACATCGAGCGGGTCCGCCGGCAGGTGGATGCACTGCGCACCCTGACCGCCCAGCTCGGCAACGTCTACCGCCCGCGCCGCTCCAGCCCCTCCGCGGGCTTCGTCGTGTACGGGCGGGCTCCCGCCCCGACCGTCCGCCTCGCCCAGGAACTGCGGGACAGCGTCGAGACGCTGGTCACCGCGGCGGTGGACTTCGACCGTTCGCTCGGCTTCTCGTGGGACGCGGTGGGCTCGGCCCTCGGCGTCACCAAGCAGGCGGTCCACCGCCGGTACGGCGCGCGCCGGGCCACCACGCAGGCGGCGGCCGAGGCGGAGCGCGCCGCGGAGACCCCGGCGCCGGCCGTGACGTCCACGGTGACGTCCACGGCCACGCGACCGCTCCCGGTCGGCGTCCCGCTGCCGTCCGTCCCCGCCGCCCGCACGATGCCGACCCAGCCCACCGCGGGCAGCCCCACACTCCGCGACGAGCCCAGGCCGAACGCCTTCCCGGGCCCGCGCAACGGCTGACGTGCGTCGGCCGACGCCCACCGCCCGGCCCACGCGTCGGCTGACGCACACCGGCCAGCCCACGTCACGGCTGACGTGCGTCGGCTGACGCACACCGGCCAGCCCGCGCCACGGCTGACGCACACAGCCGCAGTCCGCGCGACGGAGGAGGCGCGACGGCTGACGCACATGGCCGCCACCCGCGCGTCGGCTGACACGCAACGGCGGCCGCACACCGCCCGCCGCAGTCCGCAGTCCGCAGTCCGCAGTCCGCAGTCCGCACAACGGCTAACGCACCCGGCCGCCGCCCGCGCAACGACCGACGCCCACCGCCAACCCATCTCTCCCCCCCCCGACCGCTGCCCCCTCGTTCCTCCGCCAAGGGCGAGGGGGCAGCTCCGTGCCGTCATCCGTCCGACGCGGTCACCCGATGTCCGGCGGATCCACCCGGACCCGCACCGCCTCGCCCCCCGCCTCCCGAGCGCCCTTGGCCCCCCGGGCCATCCGCGCGGCCTGCGCCACCTTCAAGGAGGCGGCGAGAGCGGAACCGCTGCCCGGCGGCACCCGGATCAGCACCCGCTCCCACGCCTCTCCGGCGGACGCACCAGCAGCAGCACCAGCCCCCGCACCCCGCCGCGAACCCCCGGCACCGGGGGCGGGACCCCCACCCCCGTCCCACACCGGAACAGGCCCCAACACCACCGCGTCCGGCGGCAGTTCCGCGGCGGACAGGAACTCCGCGAGCGCCTCGGGCGGTCCGGACACCGCCGCCATCCGCGACACCGGCGGAAACCCGAGCTCGGCCCGCTCGGCGAGCTCCCGCACCGCGTGCCCCACGGGATCCCACCGCACCAGCGCCTGCACGGGCCGCAGCGTCGGCTCGGCGACCACCACCACCGTGCCGCCCGCGCCCTGCGGCCGGACGAGCGAGGAGGCCCCGATCCACCGGCGCAGCGCGTCCTCGCCCGCCCGCAGGTCGGGCCGCCCGAGCATCGCCCACCCGTCGAGCAGCAGCGCGGCCGCGTAACCGCCCTCGGCGACGGGCTCCGCCCCCGGTGTACTGACCACGAGCGCCGGCGCGTCCGGCACCGTGTCGAGGACCTGCTCCCGGCCCGACGTCCGCACCGGCACCGCGGGGAACGCCCGCCCCAGCTCCTCGGCGGTCCGGCGCGCCCCGACGACCTGCGCCCGCAGCCGGAAGGCGCCGCAGGCCTCGCAGTGCCAGGCCGCTTCCTCCACCCCGCACCAGCCGCACCGCAGGGCGGCACCGCTCTCCTGCGCCTCCAGCGGCCCGGCGCACCGCCGGCAGCGCGCGGGCTCACGGCACCGCTCGCAGGCGAGCCTCGGCACATAGCCGCGGCGCGGCACCTGCACCAGAACGGGACCGTGCTTCAGCCCCTCCCGCGCGACCTGCCACGCCAGCGACGGCAGCCGCGCGGCGCGCGCCGCCTCGTCCCGCGCCAGGTCACCGTCGCCCACGGTCCGCACGAGCGGAGCGGCCCCCCGCACCTGCTCGCGGTCGGCGACGAGCGGCGCGGCCCACCCGCTCTCGACAAGCTGCGCCGCCTCCACGGTGCAGCTCCAACTCCCCAGCAGGAAGCCGCACTTGTCCCGCGTGGCCCGAAGCTCCAGGACTTCCCGCACGTGCGGAAAGGGCGCGCGGTCGTCGCTGTGGCTGGAGTCCCCGTCGTCCCAGACGACGACCAGGCCCAGGTCCCGGACCGGCGCGAACATCGCGGCCCGGGTGCCGACGACGGCACGCACGGCCCCGCGCCGCACGGAGAGCCACTCCTGATACCGCCGCTCCTGCCCGGCGTCCGCGGTCAGCAGCGCGTGCTGCCCCGGACCGAGCAGTCCGGTGAGCGCGGCGTCCACGCGCGCGGCGGGCCGCCCGGTCGGTACGACGACGAGCGCGCCGCGCCCCGAGGCGAGCGTGGCCTGCACGGCGCGGGCGATCTCCTCGGCCCACTGCGGCCCGGGCAGCGCGGTCCACACGGCACGCGGCGCGCCTCCCGCGGCAAGGGCCCGCAGGAACTCGGGCCCGTGCCCGTACCGCCGCCAGGTCCCCGCGTCGGGGGCGGCCGGCGGGGCCGGCGGCTCGGGCGACACCCGCGCCTCGGCCCGCGCGTGCCGCGGCGGAACCGCCAGCTGCAGCACATCGGCGAGGCTGCCCGCATACCGGTCGGCGACGGCCCGCGCCAACTCAAGCAGCCCGGGCGACAGCACGGGCTCAGGAGACACGACCTGCGCGAGCGCGGCCAACGGCCCCCTGTACTCGGTCTCGGCGCACCGCTCGACGATGAACCCGTCGATCAGACCGCCGCCCTCGCGCCGCCCGTCCCGCACGTTCCGCGCCCCGGCCCCGAACCGCACCCGCACCCGCACCCCGGGCTGCGCCGCGTCGTCCAGCTCCTCGGGCACGGCGTAGTCGAAATACCGGTCGAGATGGAGCACGCCCTTGTCGACGAGCACCCGCGCCACCGGCAGCTCCTTGGCCAGCGCGGCCCCCCGCCACGTCCGCGGCTTGGCCCGCGGCACCTTGGCCTTGCGCACCGACTCCCGAATGAGCGCAAGCTGCTCCGGCTCCTCGTCTCCCCCCACCCCGGACCCTTCGTTCTCCCTGCTCACAGCTGCATTCCTACCAGACCCCACTGACACCCGACCGGTCGCGAACGTCGAGCGGCGACAGCATGGACCAGCCACGCCAGTGGCCGGTTCGGCCATCTCGACAGCGGTCTGGCCGTCAGGTTGCCTTCCACCTCGGAAAGGAAGCGCAGGTCAAAGTGGAAACGGGAAACACAGTCCACGGGCTTGCCGGTGTCATCGCGCGGGCACGACGCTGACGTCCACCGATGGATGCCCGGCATCGCCTGGGCATGGGGCAGATGGGAGTTCCTGTGCAGGAACAACCGGCGAGGTTCGGAGCCGAGCTCCGCCGCGCCCGAATAGCGGCCGGTCTCACGCTCACAGAACTCGCTGCGGCGGTCCACTACAGCAAGGGCCAGATCAGCAAGGTAGAAACCGGGAAGAAGCGGCCCAGCCTTGGATTGGCCAGGCTCTGTGATGCGGCGCTGCACACCGATGGCGTCCTGGTCTCACTCGTCCCGACAAGGCCTCGGAGGGCAGACGGTCCACTGGCCGAAATGGGCACGAAGCGTGCGATGGGGCCGAGCAGGCGACATGCGATGGCCGTCGGCGCGGCCTCGCTCCTAGCCATACCGGAGGCTGCCGCCCCAGCCGGGGCGGCCGAGCCGATGGGCTCGAATCTCCTGGAAATCTCCTATGCCCTGTTCCATCAGTACCGCCGCCTCGGGCAGATGTCTCCGGCGAGTACCATCCTGCCCGGCCTCGCTGAGCAGACGGATTCACTGTGCGTACTTGCTGCCCGAACCGGCCCACGCACCGGCCGAAAATTATGGGGCCTCGCGGCCCGTTACGCGGAGTATGCCGGCTGGATGGCGGAGGAGTCCGGTGACGACGAAGCGGCGCTGCGCTGGACAGACCATGCCGTCGACCTGGCCGACATCGCCGGCGAGCAGGATCTGGCGTCCTACGCGCTGGTGCGTCGAGCTTTGATCACGTATTACCAGGGAAACTCCGCCGACACGATCGCCCTGGCCGCGCGCGCCCGCTCGCCGCGGCTCGTCCACCGCATCCGCGGGCTCGCCGCGCAGCGCGAGGCCCAGGGCCACGCGTTGGCGGGCGATTACGACTCCGCTATGCGCGCTCTGGACTCGGCGCGCGAGCTCCTCTCCACGGCCGCCAGCGAGACCGGCGCCCCGACCCTGGGGACCACGCACCTCGGGAACCCCGCCGACATGATCACCGGATGGTGTCTGGTGGACCTCGGCAGGCCGCGGGAGGCCGCCGAACACTTGGATCGCGAATGCGTCCGCATCCCGGGGCATGCCCTGCGCACTCAAGCGAGATACGGCGTGCGCCGTGCCCTCGCGCACGCGGCCGCCGGGGAGCTTGACTACGCCTGCGAACTGGCGGGCAGTCTTCTGCGGACCACGAGCTGTGTGGGCTCGGCGACCATCACCACCGATCTCCGCCGACTCGAACGCGCCCTGGCCCGCCATCCACACCGCCCGGCATTCCTGGCGATTTCCCCGCACCTCACCGCAGCGCTCACGCCTCTCGGTCACTGAGCGAAATCTCCCCATCCCACCCGGAGAAAGAGGTCGTTCCGCCATGCCCGACGTCTTTGTGAACTACCGCACAGGTGACGGCGACCAGACCGCCACGACCCTGCACAACAAGCTCACGGCCCGGTTCGGTAAGGACCGGATCTTCCGTGCGAGCCAGTCCATCCGACCCGGCGCATTCTTCGACGATGAGCTGACGCGCGGAGTCCGCCGAAGCGGCGTACTCCTGGCCGTCATCGGCCCCGACTGGATCGGCCACCCAGCCCTGCACCGTACGGACGACTGGGTGCGCAAAGAGATCCTGGAAGCATTTCGCTGCGGCATACCCGTGATACCGATCCTGGCTGGGCGCCGCACCGAACGGCCTACGAGAAGTTGCCTTCCCAAGCCTCTCGCCCGCCTCGCCGACTGCCAGACGCTGAGGTACGACAACCAGAACGACGCGTACGACATGCAGCGCATCGGCGACGCGCTCACCGATCTGATCCCGGAACTGGCGAAAGCCGAAGAGGTCGCGGCCAAGAACTCCTCCTTGAATGCTGCACAGAACACCGTGGACACCGCGTACGGCGGCACCGTCGTCCAGGCCGGCACCGTCCACGGTGACGCGGGCACTGTCATCAGGGGCTCGCAGGGGCCCGTCCACACAGGCCCTGGCAATCTCTACAACAACTCGGCGCACGTCACCGGCGACGACTCGATTTCAACTTTCGTCGCGGGCGACAATCACGGCGGCATTCGGCAGGACTTCGGTGCGGCACGGAGTGGGCGAGACAAGGACGACGAACGGTGAGTGGCGACTCCCATACGGGGTTCTCAGGCCCGACCGGGGCCGTCAACAGCGGACCCGGGGACATGTACGTCACATTGACGTCGGAAAACCTGCTGAAGGCCCCGCCCACCGCACGCCGACGGGTGGCCGAAAGTCAACTGCGCCATCTTCAGCAGCAATTCGCCCGGCCAGCGCACTTCAACTCCGCCTACGACGTTTTGGAGTCCCGCGGCATCCTCTTCCTCGACGGAGCTCCGGGCAGCGGAAGAAGTTCCGCTGCCCGTGTCTTGTTGTGTGAACTGCCCCGCTCGACAGGGACCTATCACGAACTCAGCACCGAATTGGACGAAGGAAAGGGGGCGCGTCTGTCACCGGACGACATCGGTGAGCAGGACCGCATGCTCCTCGACCTGTCAGCCGCCGACGAAAGCCTCTGGAACACCGTCCAGACACAGCTGTGGGACTTCTACCACACAGTGCAGAGAAAGCAGGCCCACCTGGCCGTCGTTCTCCCGGCGCTGCAGCCGAACCGACTGGCGCCCGAATTCCTCGCACTACGCAAGAAGATCGAGCGACCGGACGGCATGGAAGTGATCATCCGCCATCTCCGCTGCGGCGGTCTGGACGTCAGAATCTGCGACCCACCTCCCCGGGTCCTGCTCTCCTTCGTCGAGAAGGAGCCACCGATGCGGGAGCTGGCGCTGCTGGGGGACCGAATCCTGTCCGTGCGGGCGGCGGAGCACGAGCAAAACACCTTCGACGCCTGGTGCGCGCGGGCCGTCGCGGCACAGACCGACCGCGGACCCGAGGTCGCTGCACTCGTCCCCCACTTACGCAAAGGGGCCCAGCGCGCCCTGCTCCTGTCGTCGGCGCTCCTCCACGGCGCACGGTCCGAGGCCGTGCACCAGGCCACGGCGGCCCTGCTCTCAGCCGTCGGAGCCCCTGCGGAGGTTCGCCCCCTCCTGGAACACCCGGGCCTCGACGAACGCCTGGCGACTATCGACGCCCTCTCGGACGAGAACTGCCGAGTCACCTTCGAGAGGCTCGGCTTCGCAGCTGCGGTGCGTCGGCACTTCTGGACCACCAGGCCGGACCTCAGACCTCCCTTGCGCACCTGGGTCGGCCAAGTCCACGCCCTGCCCGATCTCGCCGACGCCGACCGGGACAGTCTGGTCCGACGCTTCACCGATCTCTGTCTGTCGACCCAGGACGCAGGGGAGCTGATCGCTCTCGTCGAACTCTGGACTCGCGATTCGGCGCCAAGGGAGCAGTGGCGAGCTGCGGCACAGCTTCTCGAGCGGAGCGTCCCCAGCGAAGCGTGTGGCGGGAAGCTGAGGCGTCAGATCTACGACTGGTCCAAACGCCAACTGTCCGACAGCCTGCGCCAAGTACTCGTCGAAGTCTGCGAGAAAGTCATGTCGGTTCGCCACCCCGAAGCCGCACTGGTCCGTCTGCACCACATGGCCCGCCACGAGCGCTCCACGGGAGTTGCCCGGGAAGCCCTCCTGCGGTACGTCACCAACGACCCCGAGGACCTGCGACTTCGCCGACGGCTCTTGTACCGCCTCGTCTCGTCGTCCGACACCCACCGGTGGCCGGACACCGAATTGTTTCTCGACCTCACCACTCCGGCCAGGCTTCCCAAGCCTTTCCTCCGCTCATCCAACACCCGAAGCTGGCTCACGACGGGATGGGCCGCTGTCTTCGACCGTGCCGAGCGGCGGCGTTGGAGCGCCTGCGCCGACGCGTGGATCTCTGCCGCCGATGTCACCGACGACCATGTGATCGCGGACAGGCTCCTCGACGTCCTGGTGTGCGCGGCCGGCCCCCGATACGCCGTCCTCAACCACCTCTACGCAGCAGCCCGCGAGCACTCTCACCCCGATCTTTCCGCGTTCCTCCTTCGGAAGATCAGCGCGGCACAGGCCACGCGTCTCTCACAGAATCCGACCACGCCACAGCCGCAGGAGGCATCCCCATCATGAGCACCGGCCAGAAGACCGTCTCGGTTTTCCTCACTCTCATCGGCGCACTGCTCGTACTCATCCTCGGTCTCTGCCTCGACTGGCCCCTCTGGGTGTGGCCCGCAGCTGCAGCCGTCCTGCTGTCCACGCTCGCCGTGGCGGCCACGGCCGCTACGCGAGCCCGCAGGCGAGACCTGTTCCCGCCCGGCACGGTGCCCGACCAACCCATCGCTCCGGTCGAGCGCCGCGAGGTGTACGTGGACCGGATCTCCCTGCCCAGTCAGCTGGCGGACTACGACTTCCTGTTCTCGGCCACGATCCGCTGGTGCCCGGCCGATCCCTCAGCCGATGTCTCGCACATCAACGCGGGCGCGCTAGCAATGGACGCCGTCATCGAGCGCGCCCGAGCTGTGACGTCGGGCCGCAAGCCCTTCAGAAGCTCCCTCGTCCAGCATGAGCTCAGCGGCGCTCTGGGGGTCATGGAAACGGGGCCGGGGGGCCACATCCGCGCTATGGCCTTGGATGTCGTCCTCGTTCTCCCGGAAGACGACCAGCAGCGGCTGGAGCGGCTCGCCGCCATCCGCAAGAACGAGGACCTCTGGGAACACGAGCGCAATTACGAACGCAACAAACGTGAGTACCTGGGCGGCGACGTCCTGCGGGACACCGGCAGTGCGGTCGTGTGGTGGCTCGCGAAGAACGACGACCAGGTGGAGAAGGCAGTCAACGACATAGGCCTGCTGGCCCGTCTCACGTCCGCAGCCAACAACGAAGAAGTCTCCGAGCCATTCCGGCACCTCGTTCCAGAGGCGTTCTCACCGTTCACAGCCGAACCTCCCACGCTCAATGGCTTCGGGGAGTTCAGTGAACCCTCCAGACCACAGGAACCCACCGCGCCGGACCCGGCAAAAACATTCGCAGATTTCGTTCGAGGACTGGGACGCACGCCTGGGGACGAGGAGTGCCTGCTGCTCGCCGAACAAGTGGCCATGAACATCGAGGAGTGGGACGAACACGCGGCCCGCGAGATACGTCGTCGCTTCACCGCAAGGACAGTTTCCGCCGATACGGCATCTCCCAATGGAGCGGAACCGGCCCCGCCCGCTTCCGCATCCTGACCATCTCGCCCTTTTTCAACGGGCTCGGGCCCGGTCCTCCCGAAGGAGAGCCGGGCCCGAGGCCAGGAGCAAGGGGGCTTACAGCCCCGCCGCCTTCCGCAGCGCGTCCACGCGGTCCGTGCGCTCCCACGTGAAGTCGGGGATCGCCCGGCCGAAGTGCCCGTACGCGGCGGTCTGCGAGTAGATCGGGCGGAGCAGGTCGAGGTCGCGGATGATCGCGGCCGGGCGCAGGTCGAAGACCTCGCCGATGGCCGTCTCGATCTTGTCCGTGTCGATCGTGGCCGTACCGAAGGTCTCGACGAAGAGACCGACCGGCTCGGCCTTGCCGATGGCGTACGCGACCTGGACCTCGCAGCGGGCCGCGAGGCCGGCCGCGACGACGTTCTTGGCGACCCAGCGCATCGCGTAGGCGGCGGAGCGGTCCACCTTGGACGGGTCCTTGCCGGAGAAGGCGCCGCCGCCGTGGCGGGCCATGCCGCCGTACGTGTCGATGATGATCTTGCGGCCGGTCAGGCCGGCGTCGCCCATCGGGCCGCCGATCTCGAAGCGTCCCGTGGGGTTGACCAGCAGGCGGTAGCCCTCGGTCTCCAGCTTGATGCCGTCCTCAAGGAGGGCCTTCAGCTCGGGCTCGACCACGAACTCCCGGATGTCGGGAGCGAGGAGCGAGTCCAGGTCGATGTCGCTCGCGTGCTGCGAGGAGACCACGACCGTGTCTAGGCGGACGGCCTTGTCGCCGTCGTACTCGATGGTGACCTGGGTCTTGCCGTCGGGGCGGAGGTAGGGGATCGTCCCGTTCTTGCGCACCTCGGAGAGGCGGCGCGAGAGACGGTGCGCGAGGTGGATCGGGAGCGGCATGAGCTCCGGGGTCTCGTCGCAGGCGTACCCGAACATCAGGCCCTGGTCGCCCGCGCCCTGCTTGTCGAGCTCGTCCTCATCGCCCTCGACACGCTTCTCGTACGCCGTGTCGACGCCCTGCGCGATGTCGGGGGACTGCGAGCCGATGGACACCGAGACGCCACAGGAGGCGCCGTCGAAGCCCTTCTTCGAGGAGTCGTAGCCGATTTCGAGGATCTTGTCGCGCACGAGCTGCGCGATCGGCGCGTACGCCTTCGTCGTGACCTCGCCGGCCACGTGGACGAGGCCGGTGGTGATCAGCGTCTCCACGGCGACGCGGGAGGTGGGGTCCTCCCGCAGAAGCGCGTCGAGAATGGTGTCGCTGATCTGGTCAGCGATCTTGTCGGGGTGACCCTCGGTCACAGACTCCGAGGTGAAGAGGCGCCGGGACACATCGCTCCCTGTGGTTGCAGCGGCTGCTGGCTGATCATGGGTGGACGGCCGGGAGCTGCGCCCGGCGTCGTCCGAGACCAGTTTATCGGTCACACTCGGCCGCCGGTCCACATGTCTCGCCACTTGGGAGGCCTGTGACCTGCGGCACTGTCTTGCGCGGTACGACGATCGTCCTCCACAGGGCGGCCTCGCGCCCGTTTTCCCCGGGTTTGAGGCGCCCGATGAGGCGAAGGTGACATTGAGCCCTGCCTGCGGAGACCTCGTCAAGAGAGGCGTCAGAATGTGGCCAAGTTCCGCCAGAAGACGAAAATGGTGTGCGACAGGTGCCCGGGCGGCTGTCAGGAAAGCCGCTGCGCGACCAGGTCCCAGACCGTGTCCGCGAGGGCTTCCTTGGGGCCGTGGGGCACCGGCGTTTCGCTGCCGTCGGCGCCGAGCACGACGGCCTCGTTCTCCTCGGCGCCGAACGTCTTGCGCTCGCCGACCTCGTTGACGACCAACAGGTCGCAGCCCTTGCGGGCGAGCTTGGCGCGGCCGTTGGCCAGGACGTCGTCCGTCTCCGCGGCGAAGCCGACGATCACCTGGCCGGGGCGGGTCCTGTCCCCCGCGATCTCCGCGAGGATGTCGGGGTTGCGGACCAGGGCGATCGGCGCCGGTTCCTGGCCGTCCTTCTTCTTGATCTTCCCGGTCGCGTACGTCTCGGGGCGGAAGTCGGCCACGGCGGCCGCCATCACGACGGCATCGGCGTCCGGCGCGGCCTTCAGGACCGCCTCGCGCAGCTGCACGGCGGTGCCGACCGGCACCACGTCCACGCCCGCCGGGTCGGGCAGCGCCGCGTTGGCCGCGACGAGCGTGACGCGGGCGCCGCGCGCCGCCGCGCTGCGGGCGAGCGCGTAGCCCTGCTTGCCCGAGGAGCGGTTGCCCAGGAAGCGGACGGGGTCGAGCGGCTCGCGGGTGCCGCCGGCACTCACGACGACGTGGCGGCCCGCGAGGTCCTGGGCGAGATCCCCCCGGGCGAGGACGCGGCGTACGACTTCGAAGAGCTCGACGGGGTCGGGGAAGCGGCCCTTGCCGGTGTCGACGCCGGTGAGGCGCCCGACGGCGGGCTCGACGACCAGCGCGCCGCGGCGGCGCAGCGTGGCCACGTTCTCCTGGGTGGCCGGGTGCTCCCACATCTCCGTGTGCATGGCCGGGGCGAAGACCACCGGACAGCGGGCGGTGAGGAGCGTGTTGGTGAGCAGGTCGTCGGCGAGGCCGTGGGCCGCCTTGGCGAGCATGTCGGCGGTGGCGGGGGCGACGATCACGAGGTCGGCGTGCTGCCCGATGCGGACGTGCGGCACCTCGTGGACGTCGGACCAGACCTCGGTCGAGACGGGGTTGCCGGACAGCGCGGACCACGTCGCGGCGCCGACGAAGTGCAGCGCCGACGCGGTCGGCACGACGCGCACGTCATGGCCCGACTCGGTGAGGCGCCGCAGCAGCTCGCACGCCTTGTAGGCGGCGATGCCACCGCTGACCCCCAGGACTACCTTCGGCTTCTCGGCCACTGCCTCTGTCTCCCCGCACTCGGAAACGCACTCGGATGCGTACTGCTCCATGACACACCACAGGCCCGGCAGCCGTGCTGCCGGGCCTGTCGTGAACGTACGAACCGCTTACTGGGCCGGGCCCTCGATGGCCTCGGACGTCAGCAGACCCGCGTTGATCTCGCGGAGCGCGATCGAAAGCGGCTTCTCGTGGACGTGCGTGTCCACGAGGGGGCCGACGTACTCCAGGAGGCCCTCACCGAGCTGCGAGTAGTACGCGTTGATCTGGCGCGCGCGCTTGGCGGCGTAGATCACGAGGCTGTACTTCGAGTCGGTGGCTTCGAGCAGCTCATCAATCGGCGGGTTGATGATGCCCTCGGGCGCGGTGATGGAAGAGGACACTCTTCGCCTTCCGATGGGGTCAAGACCAGAAGGGTCAAGACAGGGGTAAAGATCAAAGAACCTTCATCAAGGCTAGCAGCTCACGAGCCACGTCCTCGACTGAGGTGTTGACCAGGGTCGTGTCGAACTCGGCCTCCGCGGCCAGCTCCACCTTGGCGGCGGCGAGCCTGCGCTCGATCACCTCGGGCGCCTCGGTCCCCCGGCCGGTGAGCCGGCGGACCAGCTCCTCCCAGCTCGGCGGGGCGAGGAAGACCAGCTGCGCCTCGGGCATCGATGCGCGCACCAGGCGCGCGCCCTGCAGGTCGATCTCCAGGAGGACGGGCTCGCCCGCCTCCAGACGCTTGAGGACCGCGTGCCGCGGCGTGCCGTAGCGGTTGCCGGCGAACTCGGCCCACTCCAGCAGCTCACCGTTGGCGATGAGCTTGTCCATCTCTTCGTCGGAGACGAAGAAGTACTGGACGCCGTCCTTCTCACCGGGCCGCGGCTTGCGGGTGGTGGCGGAGACCGAGAGCCAGACCTCGGGGTGTTCTTTGCGCATATGAGCGACGACCGTGCTCTTGCCGACCCCGGAGGGGCCGGAGAGCACGGTCAGCCGCGGACGTACGTCCGGGGGCGCGGGGGTCGTCCCCCGGGATGTTGCAGCCATGCAGCGATTATCCAGGTTCTCAGGAGTGCCTGAGAACATCAGCCCGCGGCACCGCCACCGAACTCTCGCTCGAGCGACGCGATCTGGTTGGAGCCGAGACCGCGCACACGGCGGCTCTCGGAGATGCCAAGACGCTCCATGATCTGCTTGGCGCGGACCTTGCCCACGCCAGGCAGGGACTCCAGGAGGGCGGAGACCTTCATCTTGCCGATGACATCGTTCTCCTGGCCCTGCTTGATGACCTCGTGGAGAGAGGCACCGGAGTGCTTGAGTCGATTCTTGACCTCGGCCCGCTCCCGGCGAGCCGCGGCGGCCTTTTCGAGCGCGGCTGCGCGCTGTTCAGGGGTAAGGGGCGGAAGAGCCACGCCTACGTCACCTCGGATGTCGAACTGTCGGATACGGACCGGTGAGGAACCTAGTCGCCCCACACCTGGTGAGCAACGTGCAACGCGCTTGCCCGTTCGCTCTCGTCGGAGACTAGCGGCCATGGCCGCTGGAGTCAGCGAGAACAGACGAAAAGTCCTGGTCAGCCTGCGCCGAGCCGTACATATCGGGCATTTCTCCCCGGATTTGAGCCGGCGGTCGCTCTCAGGCCGCTCCGACCGCCGCTCTGATCTCGTCCGCGAAGCGCTCCGCGGAGTCGCGCAGGGCCGTGACATCGGGTCCGTGCCGCAGCACACCCCGGCTGACGTTCGGCACGACGTTGCGCACGGCCGCGCCGAAGACGCCGGGAAGGTCGGCCGGGGTCGCGCCCTGCGCCCCGATGCCGGGGGCGAGCAGCGGGCCGTTGATGCCGAGGTCGTACGAGGACAGGTCGCCCAGCGTCGCCCCGACGACCGCTCCGAAGGACCCCAGGGGCGTCTCTCCCGCGTTCTCCGCCGCGAGGTGCCCGAGGACGGTGGCCGCGACGGTCCGCCCGTCCTCGCGCACCGCGTGCTGCACCTCGGCGCCCTCCGGGTTGGAGGTGAGGGCGAGCACGAAGAGCCCGGCGCCGCTCTCGCGGGCGAGGTCGACGGCCGGCTTCAGGGAGCCGTAGCCGAGGTAGGGCGACACCGTGAGCGCGTCGCTGAAGAGCGGCGAGTCCTTGCGCAGGAAGGTCTCGGCGTACGCGGCCATGGTCGAGCCGATGTCGCCGCGCTTGGCGTCCATGACGACCAGGGCGCCGGCGGCCCGCAGCTCCTCGACCGCCTTCTCCAGGACGGCGATGCCGCGCGAGCCGAAGCGCTCGAAGAAGGCGCTCTGCGGCTTGAAGACGGCGACGGTCCCGGCCAGCGCCTCCACGACGGTCCGCGTGAACCGCTCCAGGCCCGCGATGTCGTCGTTCAGGCCCCACGCGGTGAGCAGCGAGGCGTGCGGGTCGATGCCGACGCACAGGGGGCCGCGCTCGTCCATGGCGTGGCGCAGGCGCGTGCCGAAGGGCTCCAGGGGGCTCATGCGGTGACCTCTCGCTTCCTGACATCGGCGCCGACGGCGTCGGCGAGGGTGGCGTACGGGCTGGTCCGCAGGCGTGCGGCGAGGCCCTTGTGGATCGTGCGGCCCCAGAACGGCCCTTCGTAGATGAAGGCGCTGTAGCCCTGGACCAGGGTGGCGCCCGCGAGGATGCGCTGCCAGGCGTCCTCGGCGTTCTCGATGCCGCCGACGCCCACGAGCGTGATCCGGTCGCCCACGCGCGCGTAGAGGCGGCGCAGGACCTCCAGGGAGCGCTCCTTCAGCGGGGCGCCCGAGAGGCCGCCGGTCTCTCCGTAGAGGGCGGGTTCGGATGTCAGACCGAGGCTCTCGCGCGCGATGGTGGTGTTCGTGGCGATGATGCCGTCCAGGCCGAGCTCGACGGCGAGGTCGGCGACCGCGTCGATGTCCTCGTCGGCCAGGTCCGGCGCGATCTTGACGAGCAGCGGGACGCGGCGGCCCTCGACGCTGCGGTCGGCGGCCTCGCGCACGGCCGTCAGGAGGGGCCGCAGCGACTCGGTGGCCTGGAGGTTGCGCAGGCCGGGGGTGTTGGGCGAGGAGACATTCACCACGAGGTAGTCGGCGTGGCGGGCGAGCCGCTCGGTCGACTTCACGTAGTCGGCGGCGGCCTCCTCCTCGGGGACGACCTTGGTCTTGCCGATGTTCACGCCCACGACGGTCTTGAAGACCGCCGTGCGGGCCGCCAGGCGGGCCGCCACGGCCGCCGAGCCCTCGTTGTTGAAGCCCATGCGGTTGATCAGCGCGCGGTCCTGCACGAGGCGGAACAGCCGCTTCTTGGGGTTGCCGGGCTGCGGCTCACCCGTGACCGTGCCGATCTCGATGTGGTCGAAGCCGAGCATCGACATGCCGTCGATCGCGACGGCGTTCTTGTCGAAGCCCGCCGCGAGCCCGAAGGGGCCGTGCATCCGAAGCCCGAGGGCCTCGGTGCGCAGCTCCTTGTGGCGCGGCGCGAGGACGGCCGCGACGAAGGTGCGCAGCACAGGGATGCGGGCCGCGAGGCGGATCCAGCGGAAGGCCAGGTGGTGGGCCTGTTCCGGGTCCATGCGTTTGAAGACGACGTTGAAGAAGAGCTTGTACATGAGTGTCCTCGGGGGTCCTCACCAGAAGGGGGACACCGTCTCCGGTGTCCCCCTTCTGGGCTGCTAGTCGCGGGTCGCGGTCAGGTGTTCCGCGTGTTCCTGGAGTGACCGGACGCCCACGTCGCCGCGGCCCAGCGCGTCAATGCCCTGGACGGCCGCGGCGAGCGCCTGGACCGTGGTCAGACACGGCACGGAGCGTGCCACTGCGGCGGTGCGGATCTCGTAGCCGTCGAGGCGGCCGCCGGTGCCGTACGGGGTGTTGACGATGAGGTCGACGCCGCCGTCGTGGATGAGCTGGACGATGGTCTTCTCGCCGTTCGGGCCCTCGCCCTCGGACTGCTTGCGCACCACCGTGGCGTTGAGGCCGTTGCGCTTGAGGACCTCGGCCGTGCCGGACGTGGCGAGCAACTCGAAGCCGTGCGCGACGAGTTCACGCGCCGGGAAGATCATCGAGCGCTTGTCGCGGTTGGCCACCGAGATGAAGGCGCGGCCCTTGGTCGGCAGCGGGCCGTACGCGCCGGCCTGCGACTTGGCGTACGCGGTGCCGAACACCGAGTCGATGCCCATGACTTCGCCCGTGGAGCGCATCTCCGGACCGAGGACGGTGTCGACGCCGCGGCCGTGGATGTCGCGGAAGCGCGACCACGGCATGACGGCCTCCTTGACGGAGATCGGCGCGTCCATGGGGAGCGTGCCGCCGTCACCGACGGCCGGCAGCATGCCCTCGGCGCGCAGCTCGGCGACGGTCGCGCCGAGCGAGATGCGCGCGGCGGCCTTGGCCAGCGGCACCGCGGTCGCCTTCGAGGTGAAGGGGACGGTGCGCGACGCGCGCGGGTTGGCCTCAAGGACGTAGAGGATGTCCCCGGCCATCGCGAACTGGATGTTGATCAGACCGCGTACGCCGACGCCCTTGGCGATGCCCTCCGTGGAGGCGCGCAGGCGCTTGATGTCGAAGCCGCCGAGCGTGATCGGGGGCAGCGCGCACGCCGAGTCGCCGGAGTGGATGCCGGCCTCCTCGATGTGCTCCATGACGCCGCCGAGGTAGAGCTCCTCGCCGTCGTAGAGCGCGTCCACGTCGATCTCGATGGCGTCGTCGAGGAAGCGGTCGACGAGCACCGGCCGCGTGGGGCTGATCTCGGTCGACTCCTCGATGTACGCGGAGAGGCGGGTCTCGTCGTAGACGATCTCCATGCCGCGCCCGCCGAGCACGTACGAAGGACGGACGAGGACGGGGTAGCCGATCTCGTCGGCGATGGCCTTCGCCTCCGCGAACGTCGTCGCGGTGCCGTGCTTCGGCGCGGGGAGCCCGGCCTCGGCGAGCACCCGGCCGAAGGCGCCGCGGTCCTCGGCGGCGTGGATGGCCTCCGGTGAGGTGCCGACGATCGGCACGCCGTTGTCCTTGAGCGCCTGGGCCAGGCCCAGCGGGGTCTGGCCGCCGAGCTGGACGATGACGCCCGCGATCGGTCCGGCCTGCGCCTCGGCGTGGACGATCTCCAGGACGTCCTCCAGGGTGAGCGGCTCGAAGTAGAGCCGGTCGGAGGTGTCGTAGTCCGTGGAGACGGTCTCCGGGTTGCAGTTGACCATCACGGTCTCGTAGCCCGCGTCGCTGAGCGCGAAGGAGGCGTGGACGCAGGAGTAGTCGAACTCGATGCCCTGGCCGATGCGGTTCGGGCCCGAGCCGAGGATGATCACCGCGGGCTTCTCGCGCGGGGCGACCTCGCTCTCCTCGTCGTACGAGGAGTAGAAGTACGGCGTCTTCGCGGCGAACTCGGCGGCGCAGGTGTCGACCGTCTTGTAGACCGGGCGCACGCCGAGGGCCTGGCGCACCTCGCGCACGACGTCCTCGCGCAGGCCGCGGATCTCGGCGATCTGGGCGTCGGAGAAGCCGTGCCGCTTGGCCTCGGCCAGCAGGTCGGCGTCCAGGCGCTCGACGGCGGCCAGCTCGTCGGCGAGCTCCTTGATGAGGAAGAGCTGGTCGACGAACCACGGGTCGATCTTCGTGGCGTCGAAGACCTCCTCGGGGGTGGCGCCCGCGCGGATGGCCTGCATGACGGAGTTGATGCGGCCGTCGGTGGGGCGCACCGCCTCGCGCAGCAGCTCGGCCTTGTCGCCGGGCTCGCCCACGAAGGTGAACTGCGAGCCCTTCTTCTCCAGCGAGCGCAGCGCCTTCTGCAGGGCCTCGGTGAAGTTGCGGCCGATGGCCATGGCCTCGCCGACCGACTTCATGGTGGTGGTGAGGGTGGAGTCGGCGCTCGGGAACTTCTCGAAGGCGAACCGCGGGGCCTTCACGACGACGTAGTCGAGGGTCGGTTCGAAGGACGCCGGCGTCTTCTCGGTGATGTCGTTCGGGATCTCGTCCAGCGTGTAGCCGACGGCCAGCTTCGCCGCGATCTTCGCGATCGGGAAGCCGGTGGCCTTCGACGCGAGCGCCGAGGACCGCGACACGCGCGGGTTCATCTCGATGACGATGACCCGGCCGTCCTCGGGGTTCACCGCGAACTGGATGTTGCAGCCGCCGGTGTCGACGCCGACCTCGCGGATGATCGCGATGCCGACGTCCCGCAGGATCTGGTACTCGCGGTCGGTGAGCGTCATCGCCGGGGCCACGGTGACCGAGTCACCGGTGTGCACGCCCATCGGGTCGAAGTTCTCGATGGAGCAGACGACCACGACGTTGTCGTTCCGGTCGCGCATCAGCTCCAGCTCGTACTCCTTCCAGCCGAGGATGGACTCCTCCAGGAGCACCTCGGTGGTCGGCGAGAGGGTGAGGCCCTGACCGGCGATGCGGCGCAGCTCCTCCTCGTCGTGCGCGAAGCCGGAACCGGCGCCGCCCATGGTGAAGGAGGGGCGGACGACGACGGGGTAGCCGCCGAGCTCGTCGACGCCCTTGAGGACGTCGTCCATGGAGTGGCAGATGTACGAGCGGGCGGACTCGCCGTGCCCGATCTTCTTCTTGACCTCTTCGACGACGCCCTTGAAGAGGTCGCGGTCCTCGCCCTTGTTGATGGCCTCGACGTTGGCTCCGATGAGTTCGACGCCGTACTTCTCCAGGACGCCCTGCTCGTGCATGGAGATGGCCGTGTTGAGGGCCGTCTGGCCGCCCAGCGTCGGCAGGAGGGCGTCGGGGCGCTCCTTGGCGATGATCTTCTCGACGAACTCGGGGGTGATCGGCTCGACGTACGTGGCGTCGGCGATCTCCGGGTCGGTCATGATCGTCGCCGGGTTGGAGTTGACGAGGATGACGCGCAGGCCCTCGGCCTTGAGAACGCGGCACGCCTGGGTACCGGAGTAGTCGAACTCCGCGGCCTGGCCGATGACGATCGGGCCGGAGCCGATGACCAGGACGGACTGGATATCGGTGCGCTTAGGCACGCTGGGCTCCTTCTGCGGTCATCAGCGATACGAAACGGTCGAAGAGGTACGCGGCGTCGTGCGGGCCGGCGGCGGCTTCGGGGTGGTACTGGACGGAGAAGGCCGGCTGGTCGAGCAGCTGGAGGCCTTCCACGACGTTGTCGTTGAGGCAGACGTGGGAGACCTCGGCGCGGCCGAAGGGGGTCTCGCTGGCCTTGTCGAGCGGCGCGTCCACGGCGAAGCCGTGGTTGTGCGCGGTGACCTCGACCTTGCCGGTGGTGCGGTCCTGCACCGGCTGGTTGATGCCGCGGTGGCCGTACTTCAGCTTGTACGTGCCGAAGCCGAGGGCGCGGCCGAGGATCTGGTTGCCGAAGCAGATGCCGAAGAGCGGCGTCTTCCGCTTGAGGACGGCGGTCATCAGCGCGACCGGCCCTTCGGCGGTGGCGGGGTCGCCGGGGCCGTTGGAGAAGAAGACTCCGTCGGGGGCGACGGCGTACACGTCCTCCTCGGTGGCGGTCGCGGGCAGCACGTGCACCTCGATGCCGCGCTCGGCCATGCGGTGCGGGGTCATGCCCTTGATGCCGAGGTCGATGGCGGCGACGGTGAACTTCTTCTCGCCGACCGCCGGGACGACGTAGGCCTCCTTGGTGGCGACCTCCTCGTACAGGCTGGCGCCCTTCATCTGGGGCTGTGCCTGCACGCGGGCGACCAGCTCGGCGTCGGCGGCCAGCGCCTCGCCGGAGAAGATGCCGGAGCGCATGGAGCCGCGCTCGCGCAGGTGGCGGGTGAGGGCGCGGGTGTCGATCCCGGAGATGCCGACGACGCCCTGGCGCGACAGCTCGTCGTCGAGGGAGCGCGCGGAGCGCCAGTTGGAGGGGATGCGGGCGGGGTCGCGGACCACGTAGCCGGAGACCCAGATGCGGTCCGACTCGTCGTCCTCGTCGTTCCAGCCCGTGTTGCCGATCTGGGGGGCGGTGGCGACGACGATCTGGCGGTCGTACGACGGGTCGGTGAGGGTCTCCTGGTAGCCGGTCATGCCGGTGGAGAACACCGCTTCGCCGAAGGTCTCCCCCACGGCCCCGTAGGCACGGCCGCGGAAGACGCGGCCGTCCTCCAGGACGAGTACGGCGGAAACCTTGCCGGTTCCCCTTGTGGAGGTCGTCATCGTGCGGTGCCTTCCGTAGTGCTGGTGTTGATCATGTTGCTGATGGCCTCGACCCACTCGGACTGCTCGGCCGCGTGGTCCGAGCGGAAGCCGGAGTCGAGCAGCTTCCCGCCGTGTTCCCAGGTGACGATCAGCAGACCGCCCTCCGTGAGGACCTTGCCCGCGATGCCCTTGTCGAGGCGGGCCTCGCGCAGCTGTGCGACCGGGATGAAGAAGTCGGTCGCGCCGGGGCGTACGACGTCCAGGCCCGCGTCGGTGAGCGTCAGCTCGACGCGGCTGCGGGTGCCCAGGCCGTGCGCCACGATGCGGTCGAGCCACTGCCCTGCCGTGGTCGAGCCGTGGTAGCGGCCGCTCAGCTCAAGTCTGGCCGGGCCGGAGTCATCCGGCGCGGCGGGCAGTTCGGGCAGGTCGCCCTGGAGCGTGCCGCGCCACTTCCAGCCCTCGCGCATCAGCCAGTAGACGAGCGCGATGAAGAGCAGGAGTCCGATGACCCAGCCGAGGCGCGCGGCCCAGTCGGTCACCTCCGCCGATTCCTTCTCGGCGGCCAGTTCCAGAAGAGGTGTTCCCAGCGGAGATGTCACGTGAGCTTCCCGTCGTCGAGCGTGGCCCGACCCCGGAGCCACGTGTGCGTGACGCGGCCCGGCAGCTCACGGCCCTCGTAGGGAGTGTTGCGGCTGCGCGAGGCGAAGCCCGCGGGGTCCACTTCCCCACGGTAATCGGCGTCGACCAGGACGAGGTTCGCGGGCTCACCTGCCGAGACGGGGCGTCCGTGGCCGGTGGCCTGTCCGATCCGCGCGGGCTTGAAGGACATCCGGTCGGCGACGGCCTCCCAGGTCAGCAGGCCGGTCTCGACCATCGTCTGCTGGACGACGGAGAGCGCGGTCTCCAGGCCGACCATGCCCATGGCGGCCGCGGCCCACTCGCAGTCCTTGTCCTCGTGGGGGTGCGGGGCGTGGTCGGTGGCGACGATGTCGATGGTGCCGTCGGCGAGGGCCTCACGGAGCGCCATGACGTCGCGCTCGGTGCGCAGCGGGGGGTTGACCTTGTAGACGGGGTTGTAGGAGCGCACCAGCTCATCCGTGAGGAGGAGGTGGTGCGGGGTGACCTCGGCGGTGACGTCGATGCCGCGCGACTTGGCCCAGCGCACGATTTCGACCGACCCGGCGGTCGACAGGTGGCAGATGTGCACCCTGGAGCCCACGTGCTCGGCGAGCAGCACGTCGCGCGCGATGATCGATTCCTCGGCGACGGCGGGCCAGCCGCCGAGGCCGAGCTCGGCGGAGACGACGCCCTCGTTCATCTGGGCGCCCTCGGTGAGCCGCGGCTCCTGCGCGTGCTGCGCGACGACGCCGCCGAAGGCCTTCACGTACTCCAGGGCGCGGCGCATGATCACGGCGTCGTCGACGCACTTGCCGTCGTCGGAGAAGACGGTGACCCCGGCGGCGGACTCGTGCATGGCGCCGAGCTCGGCGAGCTTCTTGCCCTCCAGGCCGACGGTGACGGCGCCGATGGGCTGCACGTCGCAGTAGCCGGACTCCTTGCCGAGCCGGTAGACCTGCTCGACGACGCCGGCGGTGTCGGCGACGGGGAAGGTGTTGGCCATGGCGAACACGGCGGTGTAGCCACCGGAGGCGGCGGCGCGGGTGCCGGTCAGGACGGTCTCGGAGTCCTCACGGCCGGGCTCGCGCAGGTGGGTGTGGAGGTCGACGAGGCCGGGGAGCAGCACCTTGCCCTCGGCCTCGACGACGGTCGCGCCCTCGGCGGTCAGGCCCGTGCCGACGGCCTCGATGGTCTCGCCGTCGATCAGGACGTCCTGCGCCTCGCCGCCGAGCACCTTCGCACCACGGATCAGGATCTTGCTCATGGGTCTTACTTCTCCTCGGAACCGGTGGGGCGGGTGTGGGTGACGGCAGGCTCGTTGCCGCCGAGCAGCAGGTAGAGGACGGCCATGCGGATGGAGACTCCGTTGGCGACCTGTTCGACGACCGTGCAGCGGTCGGAGTCGGCGACCTCGGCGGTGATCTCCATGCCGCGGACCATGGGTCCGGGGTGCATGACGATGGCGTGCTCGGGCATCTTCGCCATGCGCTCGCCGTCCAGGCCGTAGCGCCGCGAGTACTCGCGCTCGGTGGGGAAGAACGCGGCGTTCATGCGCTCGCGCTGCACCCGCAGCATCATCACGGCGTCGGACTTGGGCAGCACCCGGTCCAGGTCGTACGAGACCTCGCAGGGCCACTGCTCGACGCCGACCGGCACGAGGGTGGGCGGGGCGACGAGGGTGACCTCGGCGCCGAGGGTGTGCAGCAGGTCGACGTTGGAGCGGGCGACGCGGCTGTGCAGGACGTCGCCGACGATGGTGATGTGCTTGCCCGCCAGGTCCTGGCCGAGGCCCGCGTCGGGTCCGACGAGGCGGCGCCGCATGGTGAAGGCGTCGAGCAGGGCCTGGGTGGGGTGCTGGTGGGTGCCGTCGCCCGCGTTGATGACGGCGGCGTCGATCCAGCCGGACGTGGCGAGGCGGTAGGGCGCGCCGGACGCGCCGTGCCGGATGACGACGGCGTCGACGCCCATCGCCTCCAGGGTCTGCGCGGTGTCCTTCAGGGACTCGCCCTTGGAGACGCTGGAGCCCTTGGCGGCGAAGTTGATGACGTCGGCGGAGAGGCGCTTCTCGGCGGCCTCGAAGGAGATCCGGGTCCGGGTCGAGTCCTCGAAGAAGAGGTTGACCACGGTGCGGCCGCGCAGGGCGGGCAGTTTCTTGATCGGCCGGTCGGCGACCCGGGCCATCTCCTCGGCCGTGTCGAGGATGAGGACGGCGTCGTCGCGGGAGAGGTCGGCGGCCGAGATGAGGTGTCGCATCATCTGCGTGTACTCCGGTGTGTGGAGGTCTGCGGGCGCGCGGGCGCACAGGGGTGTGCCCCTGGGCCCGTGAGGGAGGAAACCGGTCTTACGCGGAGGCGGGCTTGGCGCCGAGCAGCACGGCGTCGCGGCCGTCCTCCTCGGCGAGCTGCACCTTGACCGTCTCCCGCAGCGACGTGGGGAGGTTCTTGCCCACGTAGTCGGCACGGATGGGCAGTTCGCGGTGGCCGCGGTCGACGAGGACGGCGAGCTGCACCGCGCGGGGGCGGCCGATGTCGTTCAGCGCGTCGAGGGCGGCGCGGATGGTGCGGCCGGAGAAGAGCACGTCGTCGACGAGGACGACCAGGCGGCCGTCGATGCCCTCGCCGGGGATCTCGGTGCGGGCCAGCGCGCGCGGCGGATGCATGCGCAGGTCGTCGCGGTACATGGTGATGTCGAGGGAGCCGACCGGGATCGTGCGGCCGGTGATCTCTTCGAGCTTCTCGGCGAGCCGACGGCCGAGGAAGACGCCTCGGGTGGGAATGCCGAGGAGGACCACGTCGTCGGCGCCCTTGGCGCGCTCGACGATCTCGTGGGCGATGCGGGTCAGCACCCGCGCGATGTCGGGCCCTTCGAGTACGGGGCGGGCGACAGCGGAGTCTTTGGTGTCCTGCGTGTCCATATGAAAACGGACCTCCTTCTCCGCCTCACGGGACGGACCTTAAAGGACGTCGAAATTGCGCCAGTCATGCTACCAGTACCCGGCTCTCAGCACGTCATCGGCCTCCACCGAAGGGGCGGTAAGGACCTTTCGGCTTGACGCAGGCAAGTAACGCTGCGTAACCTCACAGTGAGTTACCAGCCACGCGGCGGAGCCGCATGATGTCGCAGCGTCCGGGGAGCTATATGTCCAGCGAATACGCCAAGCAGCTCGGGGCCAAGCTCCGCGCGATCCGTACCCAGCAGGGCCTTTCCCTCCACGGAGTCGAGGAGAAGTCCCAGGGACGCTGGAAGGCGGTCGTCGTGGGGTCGTACGAGCGCGGCGACCGTGCCGTGACCGTGCAGCGCCTCGCCGAGCTGGCGGACTTCTACGGCGTCCCGGTGCAGGAGCTTCTTCCCGGCACGGCTCCCGGTGGTGCCGCCGAGCCGCCGCCGAAGCTCGTCCTCGACCTGGAGCGCCTCGCGCACGTCCCGCAGGAGAAGGCGGGTCCGCTGCAGCGCTATGCCGCCACGATCCAGTCCCAGCGCGGTGACTACAACGGCAAGGTGCTCTCGATCCGCCAGGACGACCTGCGCACCCTCGCCGTCATCTACGACCAGTCGCCCTCGGTCCTGACCGAGCAGCTGATCAGCTGGGGCGTCCTGGACGCGGACGCGCGTCGCGCCGTCGCCCACGAAGAGGTCTGACCGCAGCGCGACGCAGCAGCAGAAACGTGCCGCCGGGGTGGCCGCAGCCGAAAGGCCGCGCCCACCCCGGCGTTTTTCTTGTTTCTCTCCGGTTCTCCGGCGAATTAACCGCGCGGAAGAAGCGGAAAACCCGGCGGGCCCGCAGCGGTTTGCTGCGGGCCCTCCGGTTGACGTACGACGACGCCTTACGACTCGTCGCGGCGCAGGGACGGCTTCAGGTCCTTGAAGCGTCCGAGCAGTCCGTTGATGAAGGACGGCGACTCGTCCGTGGAGAACTCCTTGGCGAGCTCGACCGCCTCGTCGATCACCACGGCGTCCGGCGTCCCGTCGACCCATACGAGTTCGTAGGCGCCGAGCCGCACGATGTTCCGGTCGACGACCGGCATGCGGTCCAGGGTCCATCCGACGGCGTACTGCGAGATGAGTTCGTCGATGCGGCGCTCATGCTCCGCGTACCCCTCGACGAGCTCCATCGTGTACTCGCTCACCGGCGGCTGCCGGGTGTCGGACCGCGAGTGGCGCACCCAGTCGGCGAGGACCGTCAGGACGTCCGTTCCGCGCTGGTCCGCCTCGAAGAGGATCTGGAAGGCGCGCTTGCGGGCCGTGTTACGAGCAGCCACGGTTAGCTGTTCACCCGGCCGAGGTAGTCGCTGGTACGGGTGTCGACCTTGATCTTCTCGCCGGTGGTGATGAAGAGCGGCACGTTGATCTGGTGGCCGGTCTCCAGGATGGCGGGCTTGGTGCCGCCCGTGGAGCGGTCGCCCTGGACGCCCGGCTCGGTCTCCTGGATGACGAGCTCGACGGCGGCGGGCAGCTCGACGAAGAGCACCTCGCCCTCGTGCTGCGCGACCGTGGCCGTGAAGCCCTCGATCAGGAAGTTGGCGGCGTCGCCGACGGCCTTCTTGTCGATGTGCAGCTGGTCGTAGGTCTCCATGTCCATGAAGACGAAGTACTCGCCGTCCATGTAGGAGAACTGCATGTCGCGCTTGTCGACAGTGGCCGTCTCGACCTTGACGCCGGCGTTGAACGTCTTGTCGACGACCTTGCCGGAGAGCACGTTCTTGAGCTTGGTGCGCACGAAGGCCGGGCCCTTGCCGGGCTTGACGTGCTGGAACTCGACGACGGACCAGAGCTGGCCGCCTTCGAGCTTGAGCACCATGCCGTTCTTGAGGTCGTTCGTGGAAGCCACGGTTGCGGAATCTCCTGCACTGACTGACTGGTGGACGACCCCGGGCGGGCACGCGCGCTAGAGCGCGAGCAGTTCCTTGGTCGTGATGGTGAGTAGCTCGGGTCCGCCGTCCGCCTCGGGGCGCACGACGAGCGTGTCATCGATCCGGACACCACCCCGGCCAGGGAGGTGAACCCCCGGTTCGACGGTGACCGGCACGCAAGCGTCCAGTTTACCCATGGCCGCGGGCGCCAATTGAGGGTCCTCGTCGATTTCGAGCCCCACACCGTGTCCAGTCAGCGGAGCAAGGGCCTCCGCATAGCCCGCTGAGTCCAGTACGTGGCGTGCCGCGCGGTCCACGTCACGGCAGGCGGCGCCGGGTACGAGGGCCTCACGGCCGGCCCGTTGCGCGGCGAAGACCAGGTCGTACAACTCGATCTGCCAGTCGGCGGGCGAGGTGCCGATGACGAACGTACGCCCGATCTCGCAGCAGTAGCCGCGATACGTCGCCCCCAGGCACACGGAGAGGAAGTCTCCCTCCTCCACCCGCCGGTCCGAGGGCCGGTGGCCGCCCTTCCCCGAATTCGGGCCGGTGGCCACGGAGGTCGGGAACGCGGGGCCGTCGGCGCCGTGGTCGACGAGCCGCCGCTCCAGCTCCAGCGCGAGGTGCCGCTCCGTACGCCCCACGAGAATGGACTCCAGCAGCTCCCCCAGCGCTTGATCGGCGATCTCGGCGGCGATCCGCAGACACGAGAGTTCGTCGGCGTCCTTCACCAGACGCAGCTGCTCGACGGCCGTTCCGAGGTCCGTCAGGCGCAGCCGGGGCGCGACCGAACCGAGCGCACGGTGCCGGGCGACGGTCAGGTGGTGCTCCTCGACGGCGAGCGCGCCGACGCCCGCGGCAGCCGCGAGGTCGGCTCCGGCGACGGCCGGGTCGGCGCCCGGCGCGGGCAGCACCTGCACCTTCAGTGCTTCGTCGGGCCGCCCCTCGCCCTGCTGCGCACCGGGCGGACGCCCGCACAGCAGTACGTCCTCGGCAGTGCCGAGGAGGAGCACGGCGCCGCGGGGCGCCGCACCGGCGAGATAGCGGACGTTGGCGGGCCGGGAGACCAACGCCGCCGCGCCACCACCGGCGGCACACCGCTCCCGAACCCGCTCCCTGCGGACCGCGTACACCTCTGACATGGGGCGAGCCTACGAGCGCCGCCGCCACACGGCCCGGCGGACGCGTCCGACCGGGCGTCGGCCACCGCCCCCGGCCCTCAGCTGTCGCAGCCGACCCCGTCACCATCCCGGTCCAGGTGCCTGCCGTAGCCCGGCTCACCCTGACGCACCGGAGCAGCACCGGCCGCTCGGGCCTCGGAGCAGTTCTCGTAGTACACGGCCCCGCCACCGCCCCCGGACCCACCCGAGCCACCGTCGTCGGACCCGCCGCCCGCCGGAGCCTCCGTGACCGTGGCGGTCGCCTTGACGGTCTTCGTCGACCGCACCGTGACGGTCGGCGCCGGCCCGGCCTCCGGGCTCTTCGTCACCGTCGCCGTAGCAGTCGCGGTCTTGGTCGCGGTGACAGTCGGTGCCGCGTCGGCCTTCTTCTCGCCGGTGGTGTCGTCCCCGCCGGTCCCGATCCCGACGCCCACGAACAGGGCGAGGACGAGGGCAGGGAGGACGTATCGCTTCCGGGGGCATGACCGTAGTACCGCCCTCGGACGGCGTGAAGGCGGTGGGAAGGCTTGGTGGCTCAACTGTGACCGAGGGGTGGTGCTACCACTTCGGGGGGCTTGCGATGGCGCGGGCCAGGACGTCGTCCAGGATGCGGGCCGTGGCGGGGACGTCCAGCTGGGAGTTGTCGATGATGGGCAGGCCCGAGCCGTACCAGCCGGCCATGCGGCCGTGGATGCGGGCCACTTCCTCGTCGGAGAGGCGGCGGTTGCCGCTGCGCTCCGCATTCCGCTCCAGGACGATCTCCAGGCCCGGGAGGAGGACGACGGGCAGCAGGCCGGGACCCACGTGCCGCTTCCAGCCGCCGAGGCCGACGACCGGGCGGTCGGGGAAGACCGCGTCGTCGAGGATGCACGAGATGCCGTTGGCCAGGAAGTTCCGCGCGGCGAAGCCGCAGGTGCGGCGGGCCAGGCGGTACTGCGCCTCGGAGTGGTCGTTCCACCCCGACTGGGGGTCGGCGAACCCCGAGCGCACCCATTCGCGCACGTCGTCGAGGCTGATGTGGGCGGTGGGCACACGGCGGTGCTCGGCCCAGTACTTCGCGACGCTCGTCTTGCCCGCGCCCGCGGGCCCGATGAGCAGCACGGCGAGTGTCGTGCCGCCGGTGTCGGTCTGTGCCGTGCCCGGCGGGGGGCTCGGCACGGCCACCGGGCCGCCCGGCGGCAGCTGTACGTGCCCCGTCTGCCCCGGGGTGTCCGGCGGCGGGGGCACCGGGCCGGGCCCGTGCTGGGGGGCCTGAGGGGGCTGGGGCGCCGCGTGCGGAGCCGCCGGGGCGTGCGGCATCGGCGCCTGCCCCGGCGCGTGAGCGGCCTGCGGCGCCTGCCCCGGAGCATGCGGGGCGGACGGCGGGACAGGACCGCCCGTGAAGCCGGGCGCGGAAGGCACTGCTCCGTGCGGCGCCGCTCCGGGGGGCGGAGCGGTCGGGTGGTGTGCGGCCGGCGACCAGCCGGTAGCCGGTCCGTGCCCCGGCTGGTGGGGCGGCGGCAGCGGAGATCCCACTGCGTGCTGCATCCGGTGCCACTCCGTCTCGTGCGACTGACGCTGGTCGGGCGGCGGCCGGGCCGCCCGTTACCGAACGGTACCGTCCCCGGCCGCCGTTGTGTGAACGGCCGGGGAGGCCGAGAGGTGCCCGTGGCCGGAACCGGCGGCCACGGAGAGCCGGTTACTGCCCTACTTCGCCGTACGCGGCGAGGAGAACGGCCGGGTCGGGGCCCTCCAGGACGGTCGGCTTGCCGAGGCCGTCGAGGACGATGAAGCGCAGCAGGTCACCGCGGGACTTCTTGTCGACCTTCATGGTCTCCAGGAGCTTGGGCCACTGGTCGTAGCGGTAGGTCAGCGGCAGCCCGACCGATTCGAGGACGGTGCGGTGCCGGTCGGCCGTCGCGTCGTCAAGACGGCCCGCCAGACGGCCGAGTTCGGCCGCGAAGTGCATGCCGACGGAGACCGCGGCGCCGTGCCGCCACTTGTAGCGCTCGTTCTTCTCGATGGCGTGCGCGAGGGTGTGCCCGTAGTTGAGGATCTCGCGGAGGCCCGCCTCCTTGAGGTCGCCCGAGACGACCTCGGCCTTGACCCTGATGGAGCGCTCGATGAGCTCGGCGGTGTGCGGTCCGGCGGGCGTACGGGCCGCCTGCGGGTCCGCCTCGATGAGCTCAAGGATCACCGGGTCGGCGATGAAACCGGCCTTGATGATCTCCGCGAGCCCGGAGACGTAGTCGTTCACGGGCAGCGAGTCCAGTGCCGCCAGGTCGCAGAGGACCCCGGCCGGCGGGTGGAACGAGCCCACCAGGTTCTTGCCCTCGGCGGTGTTGATGCCGGTCTTGCCGCCGACCGCAGCGTCCACCATGCCGAGCACCGTGGTCGGTACGGCGATCCACCGCACGCCGCGCAGCCAGGTCGCGGCCACGAACCCGGCGAGGTCGGTGGAGGCCCCGCCGCCGACGCCGACGATGACGTCGCTGCGTGTGAAGCCGGACTGGCCGAGGGCCTTCCAGCAGTACGCCGCGACCTCCGCCGTCTTGGCCTCCTCGGCGTTCGGGATCTGGATGGCTACGGCCTCGTAGCCCTGGTCGGCGAGGTCCTGGCGGAGCGCGTCGCCGGTCTCGGCGAGCGCCTCGGGGTGGATCACGGCGACCCGCTTGGCCTGGTCGCCGATGAGGCCGGGCAGCTCGCCGAGGAGCTGCCGACCGACCAGGACCTCGTACGGATCCGTGCCGGCGGTGCCACCGACCTGGATACGGGTGGGGGTCTGCTCCGTCGTCATGCTTCCTTCAACTCCAGTGCGTCGAGGACCGCCTGGGCGACCTCATCGGGGGTGCGGCCGTCGGTGGCGACGACCGCGCGGGCGACTTCGGCGTACAGCTGACGGCGGGCGTCCATCAGCTCGCGCCACTGCTTGCGCGGATTGACGGCCAACAGCGGGCGCGCCTGGTTGAGGCCGGTGCGCTTGACGGCCTCCTCGACGTCCATCGAGAGATAGACGACGGGGTGGGCGCCGAGCAGCGCGCGCGTCGTCCCGTCGAGGATCGCGCCGCCGCCGAGGGCGAGGACGCCGTCGTGTGCCGCGAGGGCGTGCGCCACGGCGGCCTTCTCCAGGCCACGGAAGTACGGCTCGCCCTCGTCGACGAAGATGTCGGAGATCTCCCGGCCCTGGGCGGCGACGATGTCGGCGTCGGTGTCCCGGAACGTGACACCCAGCCGCTCGGCGAGCAGCTCACCGACCGTCGTCTTGCCCACACCCATCGGACCGACGAGGACGATCTGCGGACCGGTCACCGGATCTGGAGGTTGTCGAGGTAGGACTCCACGTTGCGCCGTGTCTCGGGCACGCTGTCGCCACCGAACTTCTCGGCGACCGCGTCGGCCAGGACGAGCGCGACCATGGCCTCCGCCACGATGCCGGCCGCCGGCACCGCACACACGTCGGAGCGCTGGTGGTGCGCCTTCGCCGCCTCACCGGTGAC
>NZ_JBFAHP010000021.1:0-141787 GCF_040654255.1 Streptomyces sp. NPDC050732 | reverse complement strand
CCGCAGCCGCAAACGCGCCGGAGGGGACGTGGGGGTATGTGCGAACGGAGCACCGAGCACACATCGGCGTCTTTGTCCGTGTGACGCGGCGCAGGGATGGCGAGTACGCACATACCCCCGCGGCCCCGCCCCACAACCGAAGCAAAGGCGCGGCAGGAACCGACCCCCCGCACCGGCCGTTGTCACCGCACGGACCCGATAGCGTCGGCACCCCAGGCCGTCGGACTCCAGGAGCACCGCCCCATGACCACCGCCCCCATCCGCCGCAGCGACCGGCGGATCAGCCCCGTCTTCCTGGGGATCGCCGCCGTCACGGCAGTCTCCGGCTGGGCCGCCTGGACCGGCTTCGCGGACAACGCCGGGCTCGCCGTCTTCCTCTTCGTGACGGCCGCCTGGATCGTCTCGCTCTGCCTGCACGAGTACGCGCACGCGCGCACCGCCCTGCACAGCGGCGACATCTCCATCGGCGCGAAGGGTTACCTCACCCTCAACCCGCTCAAGTACACGCACGCCCTGCTCAGCATCGTGCTGCCGGTGCTTTTCGTGATCATGGGCGGCATCGGCCTGCCCGGCGGCGCCGTCTTCATCGAGCGGGGCAGGATCCGGGGCCGCTGGAAGCACAGCCTCATCTCGGCGGCAGGACCGCTGACGAACGTGGCGTTCGCCGTCGTGTGCACCGCGCCGTTCTGGCTGGACGCCCTGGACGGCGTGCCCGACACGTTCCGCTACGCGCTCGCGTTCCTCGCCCTGCTCCAGGTGACCGCCGCGATCCTGAACTCCCTGCCCATCCCGGGCCTGGACGGCTACGGCGTGATCGAGCCCTGGCTCTCGCACCGGATCCGCCGCCAGGTGGAGCCGTTCGCGCCGTTCGGCCTCATCGCGGTCTTCGCCGTGCTGTGGATCCCGGAGATCAACCACGCGTTCTTCGACGCCGTCGACGCGATCCTCCGCGCCCTCGGCGTCAGCGAGTGGGACACCTACTGGGGCCAGGACCTGTACCGCTTCTGGCAGACCTCGGAGGAGGTTCCCCCGGCAGCGGGAGTCAGTGCGTAGTGGGGGACGCGGACGTCGCGGCAGCCGCCGCGTCCCGCTCCAGCTTGGCCCGCCGCAGGTAGAACCACGCCATGTTCGACGAGAGCCCCGCGAGCAGCACCCACACGACACCGAGCCAGCTGCCCTGCACGAAGGAGATCACGGCCGCGGCGACGGCGAGGGCGCAGACGACGAGGGCGTACACGGCGAGGCGGGGCATGGGGGACGACTCCTGTCCGGTGAAGCTGACGGCGTACGCATGCGCGTACGCAACCAGTGTCCCCCATGCCCGCCCCCGCCCCGCACGGGTCCCTACACGTCCGTGACGCGCAGCCCCGCGTGCGCCTTGTAGCGCCGGTTGACGGAGATCAGGTTGGCGACCAGGGACTCCACCTGGTGGGCGTTGCGCAGCCGTCCGGCGAAGACGCCGCGCATGCCGGGGATGCGGGCGGCGAGCGCCTGGACCGCGTCGGTGTCGGCGCGGCGCTCGCCCAGCACCATCACGTCGGTGTCGATCTCCTCGACGTCCGCGTCCTGGAGGAGGACGGCGGACAGATGGTGGAAGGCGGCGGTGACGCGCGAGTCGGGGAGCAGCGCGGCGGCCTGCTCGGCCGCGCTGCCCTCCTCGGGCTTGAGGGCGTACGCGCCCTTCTTGTCGAAGCCGAGCGGGTTCACGCAGTCGACGACGAGCTTGCCGCTCAGCTCCTCGCGCAGGGATTCCAGGGTCTTTGCGTGTCCCTCCCACGGCACGGCGACGATCACGATGTCGCTGCGCCGCGCGCACTCCGCGTTGTCGGCGCCCTCGACGCCGAGGCCCAGCTCGTCGGCGGCGGCCTGCGCCCGCTCCGCCGCGCGGGAGCCGATGATCACCTTCTGCCCGGCGCGGGCGAGCCGGTAGGCGAGGCCGCGCCCCTGGTCACCGGTGCCGCCGAGGACACCGATGACGAGCCCGGACACGTCGGGCAGCTCCCACGGGTCCTTGGCGGGGGCCTTCGCGGGAGCGTTCTGCGCACTGTCTGTAGAGGTCATGGGGCGACCTTACGCACCGGTTCCGCACCCGGTGATCACCGGTCATCGGCTACCCGGCGAGTTCCGCCACCGGTATCCGGCGGAACGAGATGGTCTCGTAGGCGCTGAAGTCCCCCGTCTCGTAGAGGAGCCCGACGGTCTCCTCGTCGATCCGTACGAGATCGGAGTACGCGGCCGGCAGCCCGTCGACCGTGTGGGCGGTCCGCCAGGTGGTGCCGCCGTCGGTGGACCGGCGCACGGTCATCAGCGCGCGGAAGGCGGGGTCGGCGGGGCCGGAGAACAGCAGCACGTCGGGGTCGCGCAGTTGCAGGACGCTGCATTCGACGACGGGTCCGGTGAGCGAGGCCTGCGGGCGGAACGGCTTGACGAGGCTCCGGCCGCCGTCGCGCGAGTGGGCGTCGGCGCGGTTGCCGGGTGCCGGGGAGTCGTTGCGGGTGTTGAGGTACAGGCGCCCGTCGGGGAGTTCGGCGGCGGTGGTCTCGTTGACGTTGATGTAGCCGTTGACGTTGTCGTCGACGTAGCCGATCCGCCAGGTGGCGCCGCCGTCGTCGCTCAGCAGGCAGTGCCCGCCGTTGTACTTGCCCTCGGTGCCGTTGTCGGTGCCGGTGGGCGGCAGGGAGTGGTTGGCGGGGACGACGACGCGGCCCGTGGTGAGCTGCACGGCGTGCCCGGGCGTGGTCGCGTACCACCGCCAGTTCGTCCGCTTCACCTGGCCGGTGATCTCGCGCGGCGCCGTCCAGGTGAGGCCGTCGTCGTCGCTGTGCTGCACCCAGACGCGGCGTCCGTCGGCCGCGGAGACCTTGCCGCGGCGGATGGCGTCCTCGGTGGCCGCGGCGGCGTTGCGGACGTGGACGAGGAGGACGCGCCCGGTGTCGAGGACGACGGGCGCGGGGTTGCCCGCGAGGTCGGCGCCGTTCTTGCCGACGATCTGGAGCGGGCCCCAGGTGCGGCCGCCGTCGGCGGAGCGCTTGAGGACGATGTCGATGTTGCCGAAGTCCTCCGAGGAGCCGACGCGGCCCTCGCAGAAGGCGAGGACGGTGCCGGAGGCCGTGGTGACGACGGCCGGGATGCGGAAGCTCGCGTATCCCTCGCGGCCCGCGCGGAAGGGAACAGACGTCTCATAAGTCATTCCCCGCGCCTCCCCAGCCCGGGGGAATTCCCGGTGAACTCCCGGTGACGACTGGCATGTTGGGGCAGGATGCGTCGCCATGGACGCCGTACGGGTCGCGCTGCTGCGCGAAGTGCTCGCCGGGACCGAGTGGCTCGGCGCCACCCGCCGCTTCGCGGGGACGCTGCGCTCCTCCGTCGTGCCGCACGGCGGCGGCCTCCTGCTCGTGGGCACGGCGGCGTACGAGCCGTGGCACCTGGCCGCGCACCTGGTCGACGAGGCGGCCTGGTCGGGCACGCCGGAGCTCACCCCGACGCTCGTACGGCACCGGGTGCGCGCCACCGATCCGGCGCATCTGTCGACCGGGCTCGGCCGGATCGAGGCGGCGCGGCGCGGCGAGACGCTGCTCGTCGTGGCGCCGGACGCACCGGACCCGGAGCTGCTCACGCGGGTGCACGACGCGCGGCGCGCGGGGGCGACGGTGCTCGCGCTCGACTCCGGCGACCGGGATCTGGGTGCCCTGTCGCACGAGGCGCTGACGGTGCCCGGGACGACCGACCTCGACCTCGACACGGTCCAGCACCTGGTGAGTGCGGCGGCCGGGGAGAACGCGCTGCCGGAGGCGCGGGGCCGCAGGCGGCTGCGCGACCGGCTGTCCCGCCTCGCCGACCAGCTGACGTCGCCACCGCCGACGCGCTGGTGACGTGGTGACACCGGGCGGTCACTCGTGACGTTATTCGGTTGCCCGCGGCACCGGCCTGCGCTGAACATGGCTTTTCGTGCCTCTCTCCGCGATACTGCCCGACCTCTCGCCCTGGCGATCCACCCGTGACTTCCGGCTGCTGTGGATCCAGGGGCTCGTCACGTACTTCGGCAGTTTCATGGCGATGGTGGCCCTGCCGCTGCAGATCAAGGAGCTGACGGACTCGCCGGTCGCGGTAGGGGCGATGGGCGCGGTCGAGCTGGTGCCGCTGATCGTCTTCGGGCTCTACGGCGGCGCGCTCGCCGACGCGGTGGACCGGCGCAAGGTGATCCTCCTCACCGAGGCGGCGCTGGGCCTGCTGGCCGCGATCCTGCTGGTGAACGCGCTGCTGCCCGATCCGATGCTGTGGCCGCTGTACGTGGTGGCGGCGGGCGTCTCCGCCCTCGCCGGCCTGCAGCGCCCCGCGCTCGACTCGCTCATGGCGCGGATCGTGCCGCACCACCAGCTGACGGCGGCCGCCGCGCTGAACTCCCTGCGCTGGAACGTGGGGGCCATCGCGGGCCCCTCGCTCGCCGGCCTCGTCGTGGCGTACGCCGGGCACGCGTCCGCGTACGCGATCACGATCGGCTGCTTCGCGGTCTCGGTCCTCCTCTGCACCCGCCTCTCCCCCGCGCCCGCCGCGCACGACGCGGCGAAGCCGTCGCTGAAGGGCCTGGCGGAGGGGGCGCGGTACGCGTGGTCGCGGCCGGTGCTGCTCGGTACGTACGCGATCGACATGGCGGCGATGTTCTTCGCCTTCCCGAACACGATCTTCCCGTTCCTCGCGGACGACCTGGACGCGGAGTGGGCGCTCGGCCTGATGTACGCGGCCGGGGCGGTCGGCTCGCTCATGTTCAGCCTCACCAGCGGGTGGACGTCGCGGGTGCGGCGGCACGGGCTGCTCGTGATCTTCGGGGCGGCGGGCTGGGGCCTCGCGGTCACGGCGGCGGGGTGGTTCGGCAACATCTGGGTGGTGCTCGCCTGCCTCGCGTTCGCCGGCGCGGGCGACATGGCGAGCGGCCTCGGCCGCTCCACCATCTGGAACCAGACGATCCCGGACGAGCTGCGGGGCAGGCTCGCCGGGATCGAGGTCCTCTCGTACAGCGTGGGCCCGCAGCTCGGCCAGGTCCGCGCGGGCGCGGCGGCGGGCTGGACGGGCACCCGGCCCGCCATCTGGTCGGGCGGCCTGGCCTGCGTGGCCTCGGTCGGCATCCTGGCGGCGGTACTGCCGAGGCTCGTCTCGTACGACGCGACGACGGATCCGGACGCGGAACGCCGCCGCAGCGGCGGAATCAAACAGCCGGAGACGACGGGATAGAAGGGCGGGCGGGTGGGGAAAACGCCGCGAAGCGGCGACGCGGCGCCCGCAGGCGCAGGGCGCACCCCCTACCCGCCCCGCGCCGGGCCGACCGCGGGGTCACTCGTCCTCGCCCCGCGCAGCGGAATCGTGCCACCGCGGGTCGTTCTCCCACTCAAGGTTCCGCTCCTGAGCGGTCCGCATCGCGTGCTCCGCGTCCTGGCGCGAGGCGTAGGGCCCCATGCGGTCCTTGCCGGGGCAGTCGGGCCCCTCCTCGACCTTCCCGTGCTCCAGGCAGTAGAACCACTCGCCCGGCTTGCCGACGGTCCGCTTCTTGAACAGCGCCATGCCCCGCTCCTTCCGTCCCCGATTCGGGTCACGTTCTCTGAGGCCATGCTGCCCCACGACGGCTGGCTAGACTCGCTGGCATGTCTGGCCAGTCACTGCTCGTCCCAGGGGAGCTCTCTCCCATCCGTTCCGTACCCGGCAACATCAGGCGCCCCGAGTACGTCGGGAAACCCGCGCCGACCCCGTACACGGGGCCCGAGGTGCAGACCCCCGAGACCATCGAGCTGATGCGTACCGCGGGCCGCATCGCCGCCCGCGCCATGGAAGAGGCCGCGAAGCACATCGCGCCCGGCGTGACCACCGACGAGCTGGACCGCGTCGCGCACGAGTACATGTGCGACCACGGCGCCTACCCCTCGACGCTCGGCTACCGCGGCTTCCCGAAGTCGCTGTGCAGCTCCGTCAACGAGGTCATCTGCCACGGCATCCCGGACTCGACCGTCCTGAACGACGGCGACATCATCAACCTCGACGTGACGGCCTACATCGGCGGCGTGCACGGCGACAACAACGCCACGTACCTGGTCGGCGACGTCGACGACGAGTCCAGGCTGCTCGTCGAGCGGACCCGGGAGTCGCTGAACCGCGCCATCAAGGCCGTCAGGCCCGGCCGCCAGATCAACATCATCGGCCGGGTCATCGAGTCGTACGCCAAGCGCTTCGGTTACGGCGTGGTCCGCGACTTCACCGGCCACGGCATCAACACGTCCTTCCACTCCGGCCTGATCGTCCCGCACTACGACAGTCCGCACGCCACGACCGTCATCCAGCCCGGCATGACGTTCACGATCGAGCCGATGCTGACGCTCGGTACGTACGAGTACGACATGTGGGAGGACGGCTGGACCGTCGTCACCAAGGACCGGAAGCGGACCGCTCAGTTCGAGCACACGCTCGTGGTGACGGAGACCGGGGCGGAGATCCTCACGCTGCCCTGAACGGGAGGTTCCGCGGGACGGGAGCGGGTAAGTCTTTTACCGACAGGGTGTCGGGAACCGGTTGACTTAGGTAAGCCTAACTTGCATGATCTGCAAGGGACACCGGTTTCCGCCATCCCGTCCTTCCCGGCTCCCTGGAGGTCTACATGGGCACCCCGCTCAAGCCGCTCACGCCCTTCTCGACGGTCATCCGCACCGCGTCGCACGAGCAGCACACCGAGGCCGAGACCTCGACCTTCATGAGCGACCTCCTCGGCGGCAGGCTCGGCGTCGACGCGTACACGCGCTACACCGAGCAGCTGTGGTTCGTGTACCGCGCCCTGGAGGACGGCGCGCAGGCGCTGCGCGAGGACCCCGTCGCGGGACCGTTCATCCAGCCGGAGCTGAACCGCGTGAGCGAGCTGGAGCGCGACCTCACGCACCTGCGGGGCGCGGACTGGCGCGACGGCCTCACCCCGCTGCCCGCCACGGAGGCGTACGCGGCCCGGGTCGCGGAGTGCGCGCGCACCTGGCCCGGCGGCTATGTCGCCCACCACTACACGCGCTACCTCGGCGACCTCTCCGGCGGCCAGATCATCCGCGGCAAGGCCGAGCAGACCTGGGGCTTCGCCCGCAAGGGCGACGGCGTGCGGTTCTACGTCTTCGAGGGGATCGCCAACCCGGCCGCGTTCAAGCGGGGCTACCGCGAACTGCTCGACGGGATCGACGAGGTGGTCACGGACGACCTGGAGAAGCGGCGGATCGTCGACGAGTGCAAGGTCGCTTTCGCTTTGAATACGGCGGTCTTCCGTGAGCTCGGGGAGGAGTTTCCGCTCAGCGCCTGACGGGGCACCGCCGCGGGGGCTCTGCCCCCGGGCCCCCACTCCTCAAACGCCGGAGGGGCTGAAAATACTCAGGGCGCCGGAGGGGCTGAAAATACTCAAGTGCCGGAGGGGCTGGACAGCCGGACGCGTCCCCCGACCTCGATCAAGCCCCCCGGCCCCGGTGCCGTCAGGATCTGTGAGCCGCGGCCCTGTGTGATGTTGAGGGCGCGGCTCAGTTCGTGGGTGAGGAGGAGCGCCGCCGCGCCCGTCGCCTCGTCCTCGTCGATGCCGTCGTCCCGCCCGGGGAAACCCCTCGCCCGTACGCGCCCCGCCGCCTCGTCCTGCCAGGCCCAGGCGTACACCCACTCCCCCGGCGGCGGCACGTCGAGCGCGTCGACCTCCGCCGCCGTCCCGTACTGCCGCAGCGTCCTCGGCGGCGCCCAGTCCGCGCGTGCCGCGATCCAGCTGAACTCGCCGTCGTAGCGCGCCTCCACCACCCCCGCGGGTGTCACCAGCTCCGGCACGTCGAGGAGCCAGGCCGTGCCGACGCAGGGGTGGCCGGCGAAGGGCAGCCTCAGCGTCGGCGTGTAGATGTCGATGACGCCACGCTCGGGGTCGTCGACGAACACCGTCTCGCTGAAGCCGAGTTTGCCGGCGTACGCCTGGCGGTCCGCCAGGACGGGCATGCGGGCCCCGTCGCGCACGACACCGAGTTCGTTGCCGTGCCGACCGTCGGGCCCGCAGAAGACGCGGAGGACGTCGAAGGGTTCAGTCATCCGCGCATTCAAGCATCACACCGCTTCGGCGCTCCCCCGCCGCCGGGCCACGACGACCGCGCCCGCACCCGCCGCGAGCGCCACGCCCGCCACGCCGAGCAGCGCGGTGGAGGGGGTGGAGGAGCCGGTGTCCGCCAGCGAACCCGAGCCGCCGACGGAACCGCCGCCGCCCACGGATCCGGACCCGGCCACGGGACCGGAGTCGGAGTCGGGGGCCGTCGTTCCCGTAGCGCCACCGGTCGGGAGTACGGCGCCCGCCGAGGAGGACAGCGCGACCGTCACCGGGTCGAGCTTCTCGCCCGGCCGGTACGGGGAGCCGGTCGTGTCGTTGGCGAACTGCTTCGCGCCCGCCGCCGTCAGGGTCGCGGGCACCTTGTCGAGCAGCACGACGTCGTTCTTCGCCCGGTACGAGACGCCGGAGAGGTCGAGCGCGGCGAACTTCACGTCGTTGTTGGTGCCCTGGGGCGTGGTGACGTCGGCGAGCAGGGTGCCCTTGGCACCGTTCGCCCGCACCTTGAGGTCGCTGAACTTCATGTCGATGCCGTGCGCCTTGTACGTGAAGCGGACGCTGCCGCCGAAGGAGGCGTCGATCTTCTTGGCGGCGGAGTCCAGGTCCGCCTTGGCGTACGGGAAACGGTAGCCGTTGGAGATCTTCTTGGCACCGCCCGCGACGGTCGCCTTCCCACCGGTGGATATGTACTTCCGGAAGCTCTCCTTCAGCCCCCAGGAGAGGCGGCCGTCGACGACATCACCCGTGGCCTTCTGCGAGGTGGTGGGCTTCGGGGCCTTGTCGGGCCCGGACGGGCTGGTCGGCTTCTGCGTGGGCTTGCGCGTCGGCTTTTGCGTGGGCTTCTGGGTCGGCTTCTGTGTGGGCTCTTCGGTCACCGGGCCGCCCGCCGTCACCGTGAGCGTGGCCGGGTCGAGCTTCTCGCCCGCCTCGTACATGCCGTTGAACGCCTTCGCGCCGTCCGCGGTCAGCGCCGCCGGGATGTCCTTGAAGACCATCGCGCCGCCCTCGCCCTGCCCCGGCCTGACCGTGCTCAGGTCCAGGGACGCGAGGTCGATGTCGTTCTGGACGGCGCCGTTCAGGGTCACGTCGGCCTGGATGGCGCCGGTCCTGCCCTGGGTGCGGACCTTGACGTCGGTGATGCCGATGTCGAAGCGGTGGAGGGTGGAGGTGAAGCGGACGCTGCCCTTGAAGGCTGTGTCGGTGGCGTGCGTCCCGGTGTCATACGTCCCCTTGCCGCCCGAGAACGTGAACACCCCGTTGCCAGCGGCCTGTTGGGCGCCGTCCTTGGCCTCGATCTTGCCGTGGGCCATGCCCGTGACGTACTTGCGGAAGGACTCCTTCAGGCCCCACTGGAGCGTGCCGTCCTTGAGCTCCAGCTTCGGCGGGGCGGCCGTGCCGGTGTCGGCGGCGACCGCCGGCAGCGTGAGGGCGCTCGCGCCCAGGGCGACGGCGGTCGCGACGGCTGCCGCGAGGACGGTGGGACGACGGGTGGCGGTGGCGGCCATGGTCAGGCTTCTCCTTGAGAGGGGGGAGGAGGGGCGGGCGACGGTGAGGCGGTCAGGCGTCGGGGGTGTCAGCGGTGTCCGTCGCCGCGCGCTTCTTGCGTACGACTCCGAAGGCGACCGCCGCGGCGAGCAGCACCGCGACGCCGGCGCCCGCACCGATCGGGACGGCGTTCGACGAGGAGTCGGAGGACTTGGAGGACTTGGAGGCGTTCTCGGATGTGGGTGCCTCGGACTTCGCAGGCGATGAGGCCTTCGCGGACGAGCCGAGGTCCGGCAGCGCGGGGAGTTCCGCGTCGGCGTCGAGGGCGACGGCGAGCGAGAGCGGGTCCATGGCGGCGCCCGCCTTGTACATGCCGCCGAACGCCTTGGCGCCCTCGGCGGTGAGCTTCGACGGGACCTCGGTGAGGGAGACCAGGCCGTCCTTCGGCCGCAGCTCCTTTGCCGCGAAGGTGATCAGCGGGGCGTTCTTCAGGGTGGTGCCGCGGTCGCCCTTGCCGTCGACGTCCGCGGTGAGCGTGCCCTTGCCGTCATCGACCTCGACGGCGACCCCGGAGAGCGTCAGGTCGAGGCCGTGCGCGCCGGTGAAGCGGACCGCCCCCGCGAAGTCCGCGGTGAGGGTGCCCTTCTTCTCGTCGTACGTCCCCTTGCCCCGGGGGAAGCGGAAGAGCGCGCCTCCGTCCTGGGCGCCGGCGGACAGCTTCCACTCGCCCTTGGCGATGGGCCCGGTGACGTACTCGCGGAAGGTGCGGCGCACGCCCCAGTCGACGGCGGCGTCCTCGATGCGGCCCGCCCCGGTCTTCTTTCCGGCCTTCTTCTCGCTCTCCTTCTCGCTCTTCTTCGGAGCCTTCTCGGCGACGAGGTCCGTCGACAGGCTCACCGGGTCGAGGGCGGTGCCCGCCGTGTAGTACCCGGCGAATGCCTTGGCGCCCTGTGAAGTGAGCTTCGCGGGGAGGTTGTTGAGGGCGATCGGTCCGGTGCCGCCCTTCATGTTGATGCCGGAGACGTCGAGCGAGGCGAGCGGCACCTGCGCGGTCCTGGTGACCTTGCCGGTGCCCTTCGCCTTGCTGACCATGTCGGCGTAGAGCGTTCCGGAACCGCCGGAGACCTTCACCGTGGGGCGGCTGATCGTGAGGTCGAGCTCGTACGAGCCGCCCTTCTTGTGCCCGGTGAAGCGCACTCCGCCCGAGAATCCCGCGCCGAACACCCCGCTGTCGGGGTCGTACGAGCCCTTCGCCGAGTGGAATCGGAACCGGCTGCCGCCGACGGTGGCGGCGCCGCCGAGGAGCGTCGAAGCGCCCTGGGCGATGGGCCCTGTGACGTAGCTCTGGAAGGAGGATTTGATGCCCCAGTCGAGCCGCCCGCCCTGGACCGTGCGCTCTTCGGCGTGCGCGGTGGCCGCCGGGAGCAGCGCTCCGACGAGTGCGGTGAGCACGGCCACGGCTCCGGCGCGAGCGGTGGCGCGCGCCTGTCCGGACGACGGCATGGGACCCCTCCAGGTCTGGCGAATTTAGGTAAGGCTAACCTAAACTACGATCGCTTCAGACTGGAACCCCTAGACAGGACGGTGGACTTCGGTGCCTACGCCGCGCTCACTCCGTACCGCCGCCGCATGGGCCGCCGTGCTCGCCCTCGGCCTCACCGGATGCGCGACGCCGGACGACGCCGCAACCGACGCACCCGGCGCACCCCGTGCGTCCCGCGCACCCGACCGGGTCGAGCCCCTGAAGGCGAAACCGGAACCCGTGCTCCCCACCACCGTCACCTCCGCCGACGGCCACAAGGTGACCGTGCGGAACGCCGACCGGATCGTGCCGCTCACCGGCAGCCTCAACGAGATCGTCTTCGCCCTGGGGCTCGGCGAGAAGGTCGTCGCCCGCGACATCACCGCCACCTTCGAGCAGGCGAGGAAGCTGCCCGTGGTGACCCGCGCGCACGACGTCTCGGCGGAGAGCCTGCTCTCGCTCGAACCGACCGTCGTCCTCGCGGACACCACCACCGGGCCCGCCGAGGCCATCGACCAGATCCGTGACGCGGGCGTCCCCCTCGTCGTCCTCGACCCCGCGAAGAGCCTCGACGACGTGGGCCCACGCATCGAGGCGGTGGCCGGGGCGCTGGGCGTGCGGAAGGCGGGCGCCGAGCTGACGGAGCGTACGCGGCAGCGGATCGCGGCGGTCCGTGAGGACATCCCGGCGGAGCACCGGAAGAAGAAGCCGCGGGTCGCCTTCCTCTATCTGCGCGGCTCGGCCTCCGTCTATCTGCTGGGCGGGCGCGAGTCCGGCGCGAGTTCGCTCCTGGAAGCGGCGGGCGCGGTCGACGCGGGCAAGGAGTCCGGGCTGCGCAAGGACTTCACGGCGATCACGAGCGAGGCTCTCGCGAAGGCCGCGCCCGACGCGATCCTGGTGATGAGCAAGGGGCTCGCGTCGGTCGACGGCGTGGACGGGCTCCTCAAGGTACCGGGCGTCGCCGAGACCCCCGCGGGCCTGGACCGGCGCATCGTCTCCATCGACGACGGCGTGCTCCTCAACTACGGGCCGCGCACCGACCGGGTGCTGAAGTCGCTGGTGGAGCAGTTGTACGGGGACGCCGGGTGAGCGCGCTCGCCGAAACCACGGACGTGGCCGCTCCCTCGCCGCCCGAGGAGGCGCCCCGGACCCGCCGCGGCGCCGCCCTCCCGCTGACCGCGGGTCTCGCCGCCGCCCTCGTCCTGCTCTGTCTGCTCTCCGCCGGGACCGGCGCGTACGACATTCCCCTCGGCGACGTCGTCTCCTCCGTCCAGCACCGCGCGGGGCTCGGCGGGGCCGCGCTCGACCGGGTCGGCGAGAGCGTGCTGTGGAACGTGCGGCTGCCGCGCATCGTGCTCGCCCTCCTCGTCGGCGCCTCGCTCGGCTGCGCGGGCGCGCTGATGCAGGGCGTGTTCGGCAATCCGCTCGCCGAGCCCGGCGTCATCGGGATCTCGTCGGGCGCCGCGGTCGGCGCCGTCGCCTCCATCGCGCTCGGCCTCACCTTCTTCGGGAACTGGACCGTCACCGTCTGCGCGTTCGTCGCCGGGCTCGCGACCGTCCTGCTCGTGTACGCGATGTCGCGCGAAGGCGGCCGCACGGAGGTCGTCACGCTGATCCTCACCGGCATCGCCGTGAACGCCTTCGCGGGCGCCCTGATCGGTCTCTGCATCTTCTTCGCGGACAACGCGCAGATCAGCCAGATCACCTTCTGGCAACTCGGCTCGCTCGCCCAGGCGACCTGGCCGAAGGTCCTCGCCGTCCTGCCGTGCGCGCTCATCGGGCTCGCCGTCGCACCGCTGCACTCCCGGAAGCTGGACCTGCTCGCGCTCGGCGAGCGGCCCGCCCGGCATCTGGGCGTGGACGTGGAGCGGCTGCGGCTCGTGCTCGTCCTCGTGGTGGCCCTGCTGACCGCGGCCGCCGTGGCCGTCGCCGGGATCATCACCTTCGTCGGCCTCCTCGTGCCGCACCTGCTGCGGATGGCCGCGGGTCCCGGGCACCGCTTCCTCGTGCCCGGCAGCGCGCTCGGCGGAGCGCTGGTCCTCGTCGCCGCCGATCTGGCCGCGCGCACGGTGGCCGCGCCCGCCGAGCTGCCGCTGGGCGTGCTCACCGCGCTGTTCGGCAGCCCGTTCTTCTTCTGGCTGCTGCGCAGGACCCGTCGCAAGCAAGGTGGTTGGGCATGATCGGGCAGTTGGGCAGGAGGCTGTTCGCGGGACGGGATCGTGTCCCGCCCGCGGCCGCCGCTCCCGGGGACGTCCTCGCCGAGGCCGCGGGGCTGCGGGTGCGGCTCGGCGGGTGCGAGGTGCTGCGCGGGGTCTCGCTCGCCGCCCGCGCGGGCGAGGTGCTCGCCCTGGCAGGGCCCAACGGCGCGGGCAAATCCACCCTGTTGGCCGCGCTGGCCGCCGACCTCCCGGCCGACGAGGGCGTCGTACGCGTCTGCGGCCGGTCCGTACCCGACTGGTCCGCGCCCGAACTCGCCCTGCGCCGAGCCGTGCTGCCGCAGTCCGCGGCGCTCTCCTTCCCCTTCCCGGTGGCGGAGGTCGTACGGATGGGCCGCGCGCCCTGGGCAGGGACCCGGGCGGCGGACGACGACGACCGGGTGGTGCGCGAGTCGATGGCGGCCACCGAGGTGGACGGCTTCGCCGCGCGCCCCTTCTCCGCGCTCAGCGGCGGCGAGCGGGCCCGGGTCGCGCTGGCCCGCGTCCTCGCCCAGCGCGCCCCGCTGCTGCTGCTCGACGAGCCGACCGCCGCGCTCGACCTGCGCCACCAGGAGCTGGTGCTGCGCATCTGCCGGGAGCGGGCGGCCGCCGGTGACGCGGTCGTGGTGGTGCTGCACGACCTGGGTCTCGCGGCGGCGTACGCGGACCGGGTGGCGGTGCTGCGCGGCGGGACCGTCGCGGCGGAGGGCGCCCCCGGCGACGTGTTCGATGCGGCGCTGCTCTCCGAGGTGTACCGGCAGCCCGTCGAGGTGTTCCCGCACCCGCGCACGGGCGCCCCCGTGGTGGCGCCGCTCAGGGACGGCGTGCAGTAACGGGGAAAGGGGGCGCGGCTACTCTTCCGGTGGGGCGGGGCGGACTGTTCACCGGGGGAAGGCGTCGGCCGATGTACGACAACTATCTGATCGGGCTGCGCGACGGCCTGGAGGCCGGCGTGGTCTCCTGCCTGCTCCTCACCTCCGCCGCGAGGTCCGGGCGGCGGAACGCTCCGGCGCCCGTCCGGGCCGGCATCGGCGTCGCGGCGGCCCTCGCACTCGGCTTCGGCTGGGCGCTGACGTTCGGCTCGCAGGAGCTGACGCCCCGGGCGCGGGAGACGCTCGGCGGCATGCTGTCGCTCGCCGCCGTGGGCCTGCTGACGTGGGTGGTCCTTCGGGTGCGGCGCGCGGAGGCGCGGCACGTGCCGGCTCTGCTCGCGGTGACCGCGTTCCTGGCGGTGGGCCGGGAGGCGCTGGACACGGCCCTGTTCTTCTGGGCGTCGGCGCAGGCGTCGAGGGACGGTTCGCACGGGCCGCTGCTCGTCGTCGTCCTGGGCCTGCTCACCGCGCTCCTGCTCGTCGGGCTGCTCCGCCTGGGCGCGGCCCGTGTCGGCCCGGACCGGTTCCGCATCTGGTCCGGCGTCGCGCTGATCGTCGTGGCGGCGGGTTTCCTCGCGCACGGCGTGGACGCCTTGCAGGAGGCCGAACTCCTCGGCGGCTCGCGGAACGCGGCGTTCGACCTCGGTGGCGCCGTCCCGCCGGACAGCTGGTACGGCGCGCTCCTGGCAGGCGTCCTGAGCTTCCGCCCCGATCCGACGGTCCTTCAGGTCGTGGTCTGGCCGCTGTACGCGGTCCCCGCGCTGGCCCTGCTCGCGCGTGTGTCCCGCACCCCGTCACCCGGCTCGAACTCCCGTGCCTATGATCGTCGTTCACCAGTTGATCGACATCTCTGAGGATCCCCCCATGCGAACCTCCCGATTCGGGAAGAGCCTTGCCACGCTGACCGCGGCCACCGCCGTGGCGCTCGGCGCCTCGCTCGTGACGGCCCCCACCGCCTCCGCGGTCGGCGGCAGTGCCTGCACCAAGAACGTCAAGAACCACAACATGATGGTCATCAACGTGGGCGCCACCGCGTACTCGGGCCCCGGCACGAGCTACAGCAAGCGGAAGCGCCTGGAGTGGTTCGACAACGTCTATGTGCGTTGCTACACGGTGAAGCGCGGCACCCAGTGGTACTACGGCGACCTGCCGCGCACCAGCAAGCGCGGCTGGGTCGACGCGACGCTCCTCCAGGAGATCTGACCCGCACCCGCACACCCCTTCCGCACACCCCTTTTCCGGGCCCGATAAGGTTCGGGCCCGGGAAGGGGTAGGTGGAGGCATTCCGATGAGCAACGTTCGCAGGGTTCGCGGTCTCGGCCGGCCCGTCATGGTGTCGGCGGCGGTGACGGCCCTGGCGCTCACCGCGAGCGGCTGTGTGACCGTGCACGGGGAGCGGGAGATCGTCCCCTCGGCCACCAAGTCCGAGGCGGACCGCGCTCTCAGGGAGTTCCTCACCGCGTACAACAAGGCGGACAAGGCCTACGACCCGGCGCTTGACGCCGCCCGCATCACCGGCCCGCTGGGCGCCATCAACCAAGGTGGCCTGAAGTCCCGGCGCGTGCAGCATCCGGAGGGCAACCCGAAGCACGTGCCGCTGGAGCTCACGGACGTGTCGTACGCGATACCGAAGAAGGCCGGCTGGCCGCGCTGGTTCCTGGCGGACACCAAGGCCAACCGCCGCTCCGACCTGCGGTGGCTGTGGGTCTTCACGAAGAGCGGCCCCGACCAGCTGTGGCGGGCGACCTATCTGAACCTGGTGTCGCCGGAGAAGATGCCGAAGCTGAAGAAGGACGCCGACGGCTGGGCCGAGCCGGTGGGCCCCCGGGCGAAGGATCTCGCGCTGGCCCCGTCGGAGCTCGGCAAGGAGTACACGTCGTACCTCAAGTCGGGCGGTGACGCGTTCGCGCCGAGCGACCACACGTCGCGCTGGAAGGCGTACCGCGACCGGAACACCAAGCGGGCCGGCCTCGCCGTGCAGTACCTCGACGAGCCGGAGAACGCCGGCACGTTCGCACCGCTGGGGCTGCGCACCGAGGACGGTGGCGCGCTCGTCTTCTTCGCCACCCGCCACTACGAGAAGCAGACCGCGTTCAAGGGCCTCAGCCCGAAGGTCGACGCGGACGCGAAGGCGCTGCTCAAGGGCGAGGTGCGGCAGTCCCTGCTGCTCGACCGGGTCTCCAACCAGGTGGTCGTCGACCCCGAGAAGCCGAGCGGCGACAAGGTGGCGTTCCTCGGCCGCCTCCAGGGTCTGACGGGCGCGAAGGGCGAGTAGCCCCCGCGGGCGGAGCCACCCGGCTCAGCCCCGCAGCGGCCAGGCGGCGACGTCCTGCTGGGGCTCGCCCGCCACGCGCGCGCACTCGTCGGTGAGCGTCGCCAGGAGCGTCAGCGGGTCCGGCAGCGGATGCTCGGGGCCGCGGATCCAGCGCACCTCCCGGTCGTCGGGGAGCCGGGCGGGCGGCACCAGGACGTACGAACCGCGGCAGTGCCAGCGCAGGCCGGGGTGCTCGTCCATCGTCTCGGGGTGGCAGTCGAGCTCGCACGGCCACCACTCGTCCTCGTCCTCGGGGGTGCCGCGGGTCGCGGTGTAGAAGAGCAGCCGGCCCTGGCCGTTGCTGCCGCCCGACTCGGCGACGGGGCCCACCTCGATCCCGGCGGCGAGCAGCCGCTCAAGGGCTTCGAGCCCGGCGTCCAGCGGCACGTCGAGGACGTCGTGGACCATGCCGGTCGCGGTGATGAAGTTGGCCTGCGGCTGGTGGCGGGCCCACCGCTCGATCTGGCCGCGGTCCGTCGTGGACTGCGTCTGCCAGGCGAAGGAGACCGGGTGCCTGGCGGGGGTGGGACAGCCGATGCGGTCGCAGGAACATCGGTACCCCGACGGATACGCGGCCGGGGCGAGCGGCAGTCCGGCCGCCGCGGCGGCGAGGAGCAGCTCCTCGCGGGCCCGGTCATCCGCGGCCGTGTCCTTGGGGCGCCGGCGGAGCCACTGGGAGAATTTGCCCTGTCCGCCGGACCGGCTGCCGAACTCCGCGCCCATCTAGCCCCTCACCTCGCCGTTGTGCCGAAAGCATGACCCATGGTCCCACCATCCTGCGCCCCGGGGGGCCGGAGGCCACATCCGGGGTGGCCGGGGTATGCCCACCCCGGGATGACATAGCGCGTCTTTCCGGTGCAAGTTTGGATTTACCCGCCTACCGTGGTCGCCATGGTCATTAGGACTGTGCTGACGGGCCTCACGGCGCTGACCCTCACGGCACCGAACGGCTTCCTCGCCCCGATCGAGTGGGGCGGCGGGCCGCTGACCGTGGACGCGCTGCCCCGCGTGGTCTACACCGCGCACCGCGGCGGCGCCCTGGAGGTGCCGGAGAACAGCATGTCGGGCCTGCTGGCCGCCTATGAGCGCGGCACCGCCCAGGTCATCGACTTCGACACGCGGATACTGCGCGACGGGACGCCGGTGGTCATGCACGACGCCACCCTGGACCGCACCACGTACACGTCGGGGCCGGTGCGCCGCCTCGACCGGTGGGGCTGGCTCGCCGTGCGGCTGCGCCCCTCGGCGACGGTGCCGGGCCGCTGGCGCCCGGAGCGGCCGCCGACGGTCGCGGAGGTCCTCGACCGGTTCGGCGGGCGGATCATGCTGATGCTGGAGGCCAAGGATCCGAAGAGCCTGGAGCCGCTCGCCCGGCTGATCCGCGCCCGCGGTCTGACCCGGTCGGTCTTCGTGAACACCAACGACCCGGCGGTCGCCCGGCGCGCCCACCGCCTCGGCCTGCTGGCCCAGCTGTGGCGCTCGAAGGCGCAGATGCGGCGGGACCGCCCGAAGGAGTGGGCGTCGTTCGTGGACGTCCTGGACGTGGACTACAAGGCGCGCGACAGCGATCTGCTGCGCGCGGTGAACTCGGGCGTCCCCCGGGTGTGGGCGCACACGGTGACCACTCCGCAGCAGCGCGACCGGGTGCTGCGCCTCGGCTGCAACGGCGTGATCACGGACGCTCCCGGCCTGCTCTCGCGTACGCCGGTCAGGAAGCGGAGTACGGCCGGGGCGTGATGCCGTACAGCGCGTACTCGACGAGCTTGTCGGCGTAGGCGTGGGTGAGGGGGCCCGAGCGCATCAGCCAGCGCTGGGCGAGCGGGCTCGACCACAGTTCGAGGGCGATGCGGGGGTCGATGTCGGGCACGACGTGCCCCGCCTCGCGGGCCTGCTCCACCCGCTTCACGAACAGCTGGAGCTGCGGTTCCAGGAGCTTCTCGACGAACTCCGCGCCCAGCTCGGGGTTGAGCAGTCCCTCGGCGGCGAGCGCGCGGTAGGGGGCGTCGTACTTGGCGTCGTTGAACTCGTCGACCGTGGCGCGCATCACGTACTTGAGGTCGGCCTCCAGATCCCCGGTGTTCGGGATCTCGGTCTCGGTCTCCGTCTTCCCCGCGTTCTCACTGGCCTCCTTGGACGCCTGCTCGGCGAGGTCGAGGAAGGCGTCGAGCAGGACGGCTCCCTTCGACGCCCACCAGCGGTAGATCGTCTGCTTGCCGACGCCGGCGCGGGCCGCGATGGCCTCGATCGTCAGCTTCGCATAGCCGACCTCGCCGACGAGGGCGAGGGCTGCGTCGTAGATCGCGCGGCGCGAGCGTTCGCTGCGGCGCGTGGAGTCGGGGGCGGTCTTCTGGGCCATGCCGTCGAATGTAGCAGCGGCCGAACCGAGACGTACCGTCTAGACGAGACGAGACGTCTCGCCAGCGGAGGGTGCGCCGGACACCGCTCGCCCACACCCCGCCCGCCCCCGCCCGGCCCCACCCGTTCGGCCAATCTCGCAACCACCCGTTCGGTTCACTGCGCGAAGCCTCTCCCAGACCGCACTATGGGCATCAACTGCCCCATCACGGGCAGCACATGACCTGCGGTACGTGAGGAGCCTTCATTGTCCCGTTTTCCTCGCTCTCCTCGGCGCGCCACACCCCGGCGCTATCTGATGTGCCCACCGGCACACTTCAAGGTCACCTACTCCATCAACCCCTGGATGGACCCCGGCAAGCCGGTCGACGTCCCCCTCGCCGTCGCCCAGTGGGAGGACCTCCGCGACCGGTACGTCTCCCTCGGCCACACCGTCGAGGAGCTCACCCCCCGGCCGGACCTGCCGGACATGGTCTTCGCGGCGAACGGCGCGACCGTCGTCGGCGGGCGCGTGCTCGGCGCGCGCTTCGCCTACCGCGAGCGCGAGGAGGAGGCGGCGGCCCACCTGGAGTGGTTCCGCGCGCACGGCTTCACCGAGATCCACGAACCCACCCACATCAACGAGGGCGAGGGCGACTTCGCCGTCACCGCCTCCTACGTCCTGGCCGGCCGCGGCTTCCGGGCCAGCCCGCTCTCGCACGGCGAGGCGCAGGAGTTCTTCGGCCGCCCGGTGATCGGGCTCGACCTGGTCGACCCCCGCTACTACCACCTGGACACCGCGCTCGCCGTCCTGGACGACGCGGCGGACGACGTCATGTACTACCCGCCCGCCTTCTCCCCCGGCAGCCGCGCGGTGCTGCGGCGGCTCTTCCCCGACGCGGTGATCGCCGAGGAGCCCGACGCCGAGGCGCTCGGGCTCAACGCCGTCTCCGACGGGCTCCACGTGCTGCTTCCGCAGGCCGCGCTCGGCCTCTTCGAGCCCCTGCGCGAGCGCGGCTACGAACCCGTCGGGATGGACCTGACCGAGCTGCTCAAGGGCGGCGGCAGCGTGAAGTGCTGCACGCAGGAGCTGCGGAGTTAGCCCAGCTTCGCCGGACAGAGCCGGCGCGGCTCGTCGTCGCCCTTGAGGCGGGCGTCGACGCAGCCGCCCGGCAGCCCGTCGTGCGCCGCGGTGCCGAAGTTGGCCGTGACGGTCAGCGTGCCGTTGCCGAACACCGTGCGCTGGACCGAGTTGTCGGCGGTCAGGCGCCGGTAGGAGGTGAGGGGTTCGGTGCCCGCGGCCTTGTGCAGCGGGGCGAAGTACTGCTGGAGGGCGGCCAGTTCGGCGCCGTGCTTCTTGAGGGACGGGCCGTCGAGGACGTAGTTGAGGGGGGTGTTGTAGAGCATGGCGAGCAGCGCGCGGTCCTTCTTCTGGCGCGGCAGCTTCTCGTACGAGAGTTCCCAGCGCTCGGCGTTGACGAGCGAGCCGTGCAGGGCGGTCTCGTAGAGCGGGACGCGGTAGCGGGGGTCGTACATCGCCTTGGCGAGGCCCGCGGGCAGGTCGACCGGTTTGAAGAAGACGCCGGGCGCGGTCTCCGGGTAGTAGCCGCCCCACTTCTCGCGGTCCTTCTGGAGCTTCCATAGGCCGTCGGCGGCCGGGGTGCCGCCGCCGTGGTCGAAGGCGAGCGCCTTGTTCGCCCAGGCCTGGGCGGTCTCGGAGCCGAGGACAAGGCCCTTGTCCGCGATGCGCCGCATCCGTGCTAGCCGGTTGTCGCGGTCACCGGCCCTGGTCATGCGGTGGCCCTTGCCGTGGTCGCGGAAGAGCTCGCCGGTGGCGTCGACGTCGAGGAAGTAGCTGTCGGCGCCGTTGGCGGTCATCGAGCGGGTGCGGTCGGCGAGGTAGTGGTGGCGGGGCTCGGCGCGTTCGAAGGCCTGGGAGCTGAGGTAGCAGCCGCGGCCGCCGAAGCCGGTCCGGGGCTTGCCCTGCGCGTCCCGCACGCAGAAGTCGGGGTAGACGGTGCCCGGCCAGGCGGAGGTGGGGCTGTCGGCCTTCTCCGGGTCCTGGCCGTTGGCGAAGGAGTCGTAGGGGCCGACGAGGTAGCCGGCCTTCTTCGCGGCGCTCACCGCGGCCTTGTCCATGGGGTCGGGGCCCGCGTCGTAGCCGAGCCACATCCGGTCGACGCCGAGCTTGCGGAGCTGTTCGACGCCCTGTGCCGTGCGGGCCGTGCCCCAGGTGTAGGCGTGGAAGGCGCCGAGGAGCTTCCCGGTGGCGGGGTTCTTCGCGATCTTCCGCTTCAGGCTGCCGAGCCGGCCGCGTTCGGCGAGGTAGGAGCGGTAGTCGGCGGCGGGTGCGACGGCGTTGCCGTCGGTCAGGGCGAAGGTGACGGTGTAGTCGCGGGTGCCTTCGCCGCGGTCGAAGGTGTGCTCGGCGGTGGTGCGCAACCGCCCTCCCGGGGCGGTGAAGCCGAGGGTCGTGCCGATGTCGGTGGGGGTGAGGTAGCTGACGCCGGCCCGCTTGCCGAGGGAGTAGCCCCACAGCGGCAGCGTCAGGCCTTCGCCGACGTCGACGCCGCTGCCCGCGAGGCCGCCCTCCCCCTCGGTCCAGAACGTGTCCCGCACGGGGATGTCCAGGCCCTCCCCGCGCGGGAGTTGGAGGGAGGTGGCGGCGGCGTCGGTGCCGGTGACGGGCCAGCTCAGCTCGGTGTCGCGGTGCGCCTTCATGCTGAGGGAGAGGCGGCCGTGGTCGGTGCGGGCGGTCACGTCGATGCCGCGCTCGGGGTAGCTCCAGCGGGTCCGGCCGGTGCCGGTGCGGGTCACCGGGCCCGGCTTGCCGAGGTCGGTGCCCGAGGCGTCGGAGAGGGTGAGGTCGCGGCCGTCGCGGGTGTGGGCGCGGACGGCGAGCGTGGCGGTGTCGACGACCGCGGTGCCGCCGTCGACGGCGAGTTCGACGTCGCGGCCGTGCGGCTCGTCCGCCCCGGCGGTGAAGGCGTAGGTGGTGGCTCCGGCGGCGGCGACCGCGAGGGCGAAGGACAGGGCGAGGAATCGGGTCTCCGACCGCCTGCGGGCGTGGCCGGGCGAACTGCTCTTGGTTGGCATGGAGATGTGGATAGTCGCCGCCTCTAAGAACCTTTTAAGAAGAGGGGCGGTTCAGCCACCTGGCCGACAACGTGCTAACAATACGAACGCAACACCACAACCAAACAGGTGGTCCCCACCGGGGCCCAGGGGGAAGAAGAGGTATCAGCGCAGTGAACCGCATGCGCACGTCCGCCGCAGTTCTGGCCACCGCGGGGGCGCTCACCGCCGCTCAGCTGGGCCTGGCCGGCTCCGCTTCCGCGGCATCCGGGCCGACCACCGTGAAGGCCTCGCCGCAGGCCGTCAGCGGCTGCCCGATCGACATCGTCTACCCGAAGCGCTTCTCGTACGACCGGTACGGGAACGTGACGAACGGCGGTCTGTACTTCGGCATCAAGAGCAAGACCACGCAGAGCATCAAGAAGGTCACCTTCACGGTGACCAACACCAAGAACATCCGCTTCAAGAAGGCGACGCCGACGGGCGGCAAGATCACCCGTCGCACGACGAAGACCGTCTCGGTCTACGACAAGACCTTCAAGGGCAAGGCGAAGCTCGGCTTCAAGGTGCAGACCCGGCTGCTCAACACCAGTTCGTTCGGCGTGAAGTTCACCCTGCGCGGGACCGGCTGGAACTGCGCGGTGAACCAGGGGACCTGGGGCCCCAGGTAGTTCAGTCCGTGGACGGGGGCGGCCACGCGTCGCCCCAGTCCGCGTCGCGCGCCGCGCGGTAGAGGGGGCCGTGGCGCTTGGTCACGGTCTCCCTGCGCAGGGACTCCTCGGCCACGCACAGGTCGAGGAGCACCTGGCCCTTGCGGATCTGCGGGCGGCGCACCACGCGTGCGGGCGCGGGTCCCGGATCGAAGCGGACCGCCGCGACGTAGCTGAACTTCTCGTCCTCGTACGCGAGGGAGCCGCCCTTGACCTGGCGGTGCAGGGACGACCTGCTGACCCGCGCGGAGAAGTGGCACCAGTCCGTGCCGGGTTCGATGGGGCACGCCGAGCTGTGCGGGCAGGGCGCGGCGATCCGGTAGCCCGCGGCGATCAGCCGGTCGCGTGCCTCGATGATCCGTCCGTAGCCGTCGGGGGTGCCCGGCTCGATGATGACGACGGCCTGCTCGGCCGCGTCGGCCGCCGCGTCGACGACGGAGCGGCGGTCGGCCTCCGTGAGCTCCCCGAGGACGTACGACACCGTGACGAGATCGGTGCTCTCGATGGTGAGCGTCGATCCGATACGGGAGCGCTGCCACCGTGCGGCGCTCAGCCCGGGTGTCGTCCCGGCCAGTTCCCGCCCGAGCGCCAGCGCGGGCTCGGCCCAGTCCAGGACCGTCACGGGCCGCTCCCCCGCCCAGGTCGCCGCGACCGCCCAGGTCGCCGCGCCGGTCCCGCCGCCGACGTCCACATGGCTCGCGGGCGCCCAGCCCTCGGGCGCCGCGTCCGCGAGGGCGGCCAGCGCGGCCCGCACCGCCTCGAACGTCGCGGGCATGCGGTACGCCGCGTACGCGACGACGTCCGCGCGGTCGCGCAGGATCGGGGCGTCGGTCGGGGTGCGGCCCCGGTAGTTGGCGATCAGCCGGTCGACGGCCTGGGTCGCCTGCTTGGGCGGGAGGCCGTCCAGGAGCCCGGCGAGCGAGGCGCGCAGGGTCTCGGCCGGGGAGGCTGGGGATACCGGGGGGATCGGGTCGTTCACCCCGTGATTCTACGGGGGCGCCGCGCCCCAAAAGGGCAGACGCTACCGCCCCCGCGCCGCACGGGCGAGCCGTGTGGCCGCCGCCGCCCGAGGAGCGCTGTCCGCGGCCCGCCGCCGCGGATGCACCGTGTTGGCGAGCAGCACGAGGAACGTGTCCGTCGCCGGGTCGAGGACCAGGGACGTGCCGGTGAAGCCGGTGTGCCCGGCCGCACCGCGGCCCGCGAGCTCCCCCATGAACCACGGCTGGTCGATGCCGAAGCCGAGGCCGTCGCCCGCCAGCATCAGCTCGACGAAGTCGGGGCCGAGGATGCGGGCCCTGCCGTACGAGCCGCCGCACAGCAGCGTGCGGCAGAGCACGGCGAGGTCGCGGGCGGTGGAGAAGAGGCCGGCGTGCCCGGCGACCCCGCCGAGCGCCCAGGCGTTCTCGTCGTGGACGGTGCCGCGCAGCATCCCGCGGTCGGCCTTGGCCCAGGGCCTGCGCTGGTCCTCCGTCGCGGCGGCGTCGGGGCAGGGACCGAAGCCGGTGTCGGCCATCCCGAGCGGCCGGGTGATGCCCTCGTGGATGAGCGCGTCGAGGGGGCGGCGGGTGAGGCGCTCCAGGATGTGCTGGAGCAGCAGCATGTTCAGGTCGGAGTAGACGTACTCGCCCGGTTCGGTGGCCGGGGCCTCCGCGCGCAGGGCGGCGAGGCGCGCCGCGTCGTCCGGGCAGTCGTACAGCGGCAGTTCGGGCCGCAGTCCGGAGGTGTGGGTGAGGAGCTGGCGGACGGTGATGCCGTGCTCGGCGGCGGCCGTGAACTCGGGGACGTACGCCCCGACGAGCGCGTCGATGCCGAGCGTGCCGCGCTCCAGCTGCTGCACGGCGGCGATCGTCGTGCAGAGTTTGGTGAGGGACGCCAGGTCGAAGGGGGTGGTGGTGCGCATCGGCACCCGCCATTCGCGGGGCAGTTCGACGCCGGTGTCGCTCTCCGGGTCGTACGAGGCGTACCGCACCGCCCAGCCCGCCGCCTCCTCGGCGGCGATGACGGGGCCGCGGCCGACGAGGACCACGGCGCCCGCGCACCAGGGGCGCGGCCCGCGCGTCAGGTCGCGCACCTCGGTGACGAGGCGGCCGATCTCGTCGGGGTCGAGGCCCGCGCGGTCCGGTGTGCCGGGGCGCAGGAGTCTTGGTGCGCTCAGTGGTCCGCCTCCTGGGTCGGCTCGTGCTGCCAGGGGCGGCACAGTCCCACGAAGCACGCGACGGCGGCCAGCGCGCAGACCAGTTGGACGACGGCCATCGGGACGGCGGTGTCCTCGCCGGCGATGCCGACGAGCGGGGAGGCGACCGCGCCGATGAGGAAGGAGGTGGTGCCGAGCAGCGCGGAGGCGGAACCGGCGGCGTGCGGGGTGCGGAGCAGTGCCAGTGACTGGGTGTTGGGCAGGGTGAGGCCCATCGACGACATGAGGACGAAGAGTCCGGCGGCGACGGGGAACAGGCCGACGTCGCCGAGGACGCCGGTTGTCATGAGCAGGAGCGCGACCGCGGCGGTCGTGATCATCGCGAGGCCGATGGCGAGGACCTTGTTGAGGCTGATCCGGCCGACGAGGACCTTGCCGTTGAGCTGTCCCGCGGCGATCAGTCCGACGGAGTTGACGCCGAAGAGGAGGCTGAAGGTCTGCGGGGACGCTCCGTAGATCTCCTGGATCACGAAGGGCGAGGCGGAGATGTACGCGAAGAGCGCGGCGAACGCGAAGCCGCCCGCGATCATGTAGCCGGTGAAGACGCGGTCGGCGAGGAGCGACCTCATGGTGCGCAGCGCCTCGACGGTGCCGCCGCCGTGCCGCTTCCCGGGGGCGAGGGTCTCGGGCAGGCGGCGCCAGACCAGCAGGGTCAGCGCGGTGCCGACGACGGTGAGGACGACGAAGATGCCGCGCCAGTCGGTGAAGCGGAGGACCTGGCCGCCGATGAGGGGGGCGGCGACGGGGGCGACGCCGGAGATCAGCATCAGGGTGGAGAAGAAGCGGGCCATGGCCACGCCGTCGTACAGGTCGCGGACGATCGCGCGGGCGATGACGATGCCGGCGGCGCCCGCCAGCCCCTGGAGGAGGCGGAAGCCGATGAGGAGCTCGGCGGTGGGTGCGAACGCGCAGGTCGCGGTGGCGATCACATAGACGAGCAGGCCGACGAGGAGGGGGCGGCGGCGGCCCCACCTGTCGCTCATCGGGCCGACGACGAGCTGGCCGAGCGCCATGCCGAGGAGGCAGGCGGTCAGGGTCAGCTGGACGGTGGCGGCCGGGGAGCTCAGGGCGTCGGTGACCTCCGGCAGCGCCGGCAGGTACATGTCCATGGAGAGCGCGGGGACGGCGGTGAGGCCGCCGAGGACGAGGGTGACGAGGGCTCCGGTACGGCGGACGGCGACGGGCCCGTGTGGCTCCGCCGCCCCTGTTATCCGGTCTTCTGCCGTTGTCTGCCCACGCTCAGGCATCGCGCCCCTCCCGGTCGATCGGATCCGCTCTCCATGGTCGCAGCTCCGGGTGCGTGGTCGGGACCGGACATGTGACGTCGTGGACCGGACATGTGACGTCAGCACGCTTCACTCGTTTAGCAACAACGCCGGGCAATTCGGGCCCCGGCTCCGACCGCCGATCTGGACAAGGCTCGATGCGAATCTCCTTTCTGCTGCAGAACGCCTATGGAATCGGTGGCACCATTCGCGCCACTTTCAATGCCGCCGGTGCCCTCGCCGAGCGGCACGACGTCGAGATCGTCAGCGTCTGGCGCTCGCGCGACAGGCCCAGCCTGCCGCTCGGCGGGAAGGTGCGGCTGCGGCACCTGATCGACAGCCGGCCGCACTCGCCGCGCAACGACCTGGGCGACCGGCTGCTGGGCGAAGCCACCTCGCTGGTGCCGCCCGCCGAGGCGCGGGGCGCGGGTTTCGACCGGCTCACCGACCGCCGGGTGGCCCGGTTCCTGCGTCGCACCGACACCGACGTGGTGGTCGCCACCCGGCCCGGTCTGGTGATGTACCTGGCCGAGTTCGGCCGCGACCACTATCTGAAAGTCGGTCAGGAGCACCGTGTGTACGGGACGCACGAGCCCGGGATCCGCGCCGCCCAGGACGCCGCCATCGCCTCGCTCGACGCGCACACCACCGTCACGGAGGCGGACGCCGTCACGCACCGCGGGCACCTGGCGGCCACGGGCACCCCGATCGTGTCCGTCCCCAACTCCTCACCGCCGCCGCCCCTCACCACCGCGTCGGACGGCGAGGCCCGGCTCGTCATCGCGGGCGGGCGCCTCATCCCGGTGAAACGGTACGGCCTGCTGGTGGACGCCTTCGCGACCGTGGCCGCCGCACACCCGGAGTGGAAGCTGCGGATCTACGGCCGCGGCCCCAAGCACGCGCCGCTGCGGGCCCGCATCGACGAACTCGGCCTGAGCGACCACGTCTTCCTGATGGGCGCCATCCCCTCCCTCGCCACCGAGTGGGCGAAGGGGTCGATCGCCGCCGTCACCTCGCGCGAGGAGTCGTTCGGGATGACCATCGTGGAGGCCATGCAGTGCGGCACCCCCGTGGTCGCCACCGACTGCCCGCACGGGCCCGCCGAGATCATCCGGGACGGCGAGGACGGTCTCCTCGTCCCCTCGGGCGACAGCCGGGCCGTCGCCCGGGGCCTGCTCAGGCTCATCGAGGACGCCGACCTGCGCCGCGCCATGGGCGGCGCCGCCCGGCGCAACGTCGAGCGGTACGCGCCCGACCACATCGCCCGGCGCTACGAGGAACTCTTCGCCGAGCTGCGCGCCGCGTCCCCGCCCGCCCCGGTCCCGCTGGACTGCCGGCTTGCGGCGGGTGCGGGGCGGGCCCGGGCGGCCGTCCGGCAGGCCGTGCGGCGGACCGTGCGCAGGGCGGGGCGGAGGCGTCCTGCGGGCCCGGCGCTGCGTCCGAGGTCCACCTGCGCCGTGAACGCGGCGGGTGATCTCGTCGTACGCCTGGACCGGGCCGGGATGCCCGGCACCGCGTTCACGCTGACGGCGACGCTCCGGGGCTCCGACGGCCGGGACGACCGGCTCGTCGAGGTGCCGCTGCGGCGGCCCGGGACCGATGACGAGCCCTGGACCGCCGTGCTGGAGCGCCGGGCCCACCCGCTCGCCGAGGGCCGCTGGGACTTCCACGTCGTCCGCTCCGACGACGGGGCGCGGCGCCGGGTCGCCGCCACGGCGGTCGAACAGCGCGGCCTGCTGAGCCTGCGGGCCTCGCCGGAGGCGCCGTTCGGCTGGTGGATCCCCTATGCGACGGTCAAGAACAACCTCTCCGTGCGGGCCTGGCACCGCCCCGCGCACGCGGAGGCCCACACGGTGACCACCGACGCGACGTCGTGCGCGGTCGAAGGCACGCTGTACGGCGCGGAGTTCGTCCCGGGGCAGCCGCCGCGCCTCCTCGCCGTACCGCGCCACGATCCCGCCGCCGCCTTCGAGGCCGATGTGACGACGACGGGGAAGGACCGTTTCCGCTTCTCCCTGGCGTATCCCCGGGTGCGGGACGCCGGCGAGGGCGCCCCGGAGACGTGGGACCTGGCGCTGTCCCTGTCCCCCGGGGCCGAGCCGGTCCGCCTGGCGCGCGTCATCGGCGATGTCGTCACCCGCAAGCGGACCGACGTGTATCCGGCCGGGCACCTCGCCGACGAGGCCGGTGCCCCGGTCTCCGTGCGCCCCTACTTCACCGTGAACAACGACCTGGCGCTCGCGCGCAGGACGCCACGGGACTCCGCCGACCGCTACGCGGGCCGCAGCCCCGGGTCGCCCGCCTCCGTCACGAACGACGCCGCCGTCCTGATGGGAGCGCCCGGCGTGGTCACCGCCGACACCGTCTTGAAGTCCGCCCGCGCCGAGTCGTCGCCGAGGGCGACCGTCACATAGCCGCGGCGGCCGTTGTAGAACTTCAGGTGCGGGTTGGCCTTGGTGTAGGTGTCCCAGTTGGCCGGCTTGTCCGCGCCGTCCTTGCCGCTGGCGATGGACGTGGCGACGATTTCCGTGCCGACGGTCTTCGACGACGGGTCGTCGAAGTCGGCCTTGATGTCGAAGGCGTAGCCGACGTGCACGTCGCCGGTGAGGACCATGAGGTTCTCGATGTCCGCGGAGCGCGCCCCGGCGAGGACCCGCTGCCGGGAGGCGCGGTAGCCGTCCCAGGCGTCCATGGAGAGCTTCGCCTGCGCGTTGAGGTCGAGCTTGCGCTGGGAGAAGGTGACCTGCTGCGGGACGACGTTCCACCGGGCGCGCGAGCGCCGCCAGCCGTCGATGAGCCAGCGCTCCTGCGTGGCGCCGGTGATGGTGCGCCTCGGGTCGTCCGTCTCGGGTCCCGGGACGTGCGCCTTGTCGCCGTACGCCTGGTCGGAGCGGTACTGCCGGGTGTCGAGGATGTCGAACTGGGCGAGGCGGCCCCACTTCAGCCGCCGGTAGAGCTGCGCGTCGGGCCCGCTCGGCAGCTGGCCGCGGCGCAGCGGCTGGTTCTCCCAGTACGCGCGGTAGGCGGCGGCGCGGCGGAGCAGGAACTCGGCCGGGGGGTTGCCGTTCTCGTCGATGTCGTCGGCGTAGTTGTTCTCGGCCTCGTGGTCGTCCCAGGTGACGACGAAGGGGTGCGCGGCGTGGGCGGCGCGCAGGTCGGGGTCGGACTTGTAGAGGGCGTACCGCAGGCGGTAGTCCTCCAGGGTCTGCGTCTCCTTGTTGAAGTGGGCGGGCAGCGTGCGGTCGGTGTAGTTGCGGGCGCCGCCGACCGCGTTGACGGCGTACTCGTAGAGGTAGTCGCCGAGGTGGAAGACGACGTCGACGTCGTCCTTGGCCAGGTGCTTGTACGCGGTGAAGTAGCCGTCGTGGTAGGCCTGGCAGGAGACGGCGGCGAGGGTGAGGGTGCCGGGGCGGCTGCCGGTGGGCGGCGCGGTACGGGTGCGGCCGGTCTCGCTGATCCAACGGCCGGTCCTGAAGCGGAAGTAGTAGGTGCGGCCCGCGTCGAGGTGGTCGGCCTCGACGTGCACGGTGTGGCTGAACTCGGGGTGGGCGACGACCTTGCCGCGTCTGGCGACGCGCCGGAAGCGGGCGTCGTGGGCGAGCTCCCAGTCGACGGTGACGCGTTCCCGGGGCAGGCCGCCGTCGGGCTCGTAGGGGGCGGGGGCGAGCCGGGTCCAGAGCAGGACCGAGGAGGGCTGCGGGTCGCCGGACGCGACGCCGAGCGTGAAGGGGTTCTCGGTGATGCGGCGCGCGTCGAGCTCGGCGGCGCCCGCGACGCCCGCGGTGGGCAGGTTGGTGGCGAAGGCGAGCGCGGCCGCGGCGCCGGTGACGGTGAGGAACCTGCGGCGTCCCAAGTGGCGGGCGGCGGCACGGAGTTCCGGTGCGTGGTGCTGGCCTGCGGGTGTCATGTGGCCCTCCCCTGACGATTGGTGTCAGGGGCATGTAAGTGGCGCGGGACGACGCGGGACTGTCGCGTACACAACAGCCGCATGGCGGGCGGATGATGTCCGCGTGGACAACCCTCCCGTACGCTGCGGGGCCATGAACGCTGAGCGAACCGCATCGCCGAAGACCGCCGTGGTGACCGGAGCCGGCTCCGGAATCGGCCGTTCCGTCGCCCTCGAACTGCTCGCCGCGGGCTGGTCCGTGGCGCTCGCGGGACGCCGCGCGGAGACGCTGGAGGAGACGGCCGCCCTCGCCTCCGCCGAGCCGGGCGCGCGGGACGGCGCCACCCTGTGTGTCCGCACGGACGTGTCGCGGCCCGAGGACGTGGCGGCACTCTTCGCCCGCGTCGGCGAACGCTTCGGCCGCCTTGACCTCCTCTTCAACAACGCCGGCACGTTCGGCCCCGGCGGCGTACCGGTCGAGGAGCTGCCCTACGAGGCGTGGCGGCACGTCGTCGACACCAACCTGAACGGCGCGTTCCTCTGCGCGCAGGCGGCCTTCCGGCAGATGAAGGAGCAGGACCCGCAGGGCGGGCGGATCATCAACAACGGGTCCATCTCGGCGCACGCGCCGCGCCCGAACTCGGTGGCGTACACGGCGACGAAGCACGCCCTGACCGGCCTGACGAAGTCACTCTCGCTGGACGGCAGGCCCTACCGGATCGCGGTCGGCCAGATCGACATCGGCAACGCCGCGACCGACATGACCGCGCGTATGCAGTCCGGCATCCTCCAGGCCAACGGGCAGCTGGCGAGCGAGCCGGTGATGGACGTGGCGGACGTGGCGCGCACGGTGCGGCACATGGCGGAGCTGCCGCTGGAGGCGAATGTCCAGTTCGCGACGGTCCTCGCCACCAACATGCCGTACGTCGGCCGGGGTTGAGGCGCGGGCGGGTCGACGCGGGGCGGGGTCGAGGCGCGGGCGGGGCCGATATCTCCACAAGTGGAATGGGGCATACCGCATCAAGCGCGGTCGGAGATCCCCGTATGCTCAGCTCCTCTCCACGAGAACTTCACACTTGGAGCACTCCTTGCGCATACGCACCACGGCCCCCGCCGTCCTCACCGCCACCGCCCTGTCGGTGGCCCTGCTCGCCGCGTCCCCCGCGTCGGCGGCGACCGCACGCCACCAGGGCGGGCTGCACCTCGGTGCCATCCAGTACGACAGCCCGGGCCGGGACACCCGCTCGAACGCCTCGCTGAACGCGGAGTGGGTGAACATCCACAACAACACGCGCTCCGCGATCCAGCTCAAGGGCTACCAGCTGCAGGACGACACCGGCTACACGTACGTCTTCGGCAGCTACAAGATCGGCGCCGGCAAGACCGTCAAGGTCCGCACCGGCAGGGGCACCAACGCCTCCGGCGTGCGCTACTGGGGCCGCACCAACTACGTCTGGAACAACACCGGCGACAAGGCCCGCCTCCTCAAGCCGAGCGGCGCGCAGCAGGACTCCTGCTCGTGGGCGCGGCTCGGCTCCGGTCACACCAGCTGTCACTGACCACCGTCAGGGGGAAGGGTGACCGCTTCGCGGCGAGGGCCCGTGGTTGGGGCCGCGGGAAGGACCCGCGCCGCGGAGCGGCCGCTCGGAGCCGGGGCCATGCCCCGGGCCCTCAGGCCTGGCCCGTCTCGAAGCGGGAGATCTTGCCGTTGTCGACGGTGAACCACCACTTCGTGCGCATCTCGCCCCAGGTGTCGTTCCGGTAGGAGACGATCAGCTCGCGGCCGCCGTCCGCCTCCGACTCGACGGCCATGTGACCGTGGGAGGAGAAGACCTCGCGGTCCGTCCAGTCCGCGACGTCCCGGTCGGAGCCGTCGTCCGACATGGTCGCGCCGGGCGCGAGCAGGGCATCGAAGGCGGCCTTGTCGTTGGCGTTCACCGCGGCGACGAAGGACCGGACCGTGGGGTCGGAGAGACGGTTCACCTGAATACTCATGGCCTCACGGTCACACCGGCCGGCGCGCGTCGCCACCGCTGCCGCCGCCGTTGCCGTTGTCCTGGCCTGCCACTCACCCGGACGGACCCGCGGGCCGGGTGGCGCGGGCCGGTCCGGTGGACGGTGGATGCGGACGTATCCGCCACCCCGCCGAGGGGCCGAACCGGGAGTTCCCCATGACCACCTGCTGCTCGTGTCCGGACCGCCGAGACGTCGGGCTGCTGCTGCTCCGCGCGGGCACCGGCGGAGTGCTCGCCGCGCACGGCGCCCAGAAGCTGTTCGGCTGGTTCGGGGGCGGGGGCGTCGAGGGCACCGGCGCCTTCATGGAGTCCGTCGGCTACGCGCCGGGCAAGGTGAACGCCGTCGTGGCGGGGCTCGCAGAGGCGGGCGGCGGGGTCCTCCTCGCCCTCGGCCTCGCGACCCCCGCGGCGGGCTCGGCGGCGGCGGGCGCGATGGCCGGCGCCGCGGCCGTGCACGCGCCGAACGGCTTCTTCAGCCAGGGCGGCGGCTACGAGTACCCGGCGTTCCTCGGCATGGTCTCCGCCGCCCTCGCCGTCACCGGCCCCGGCCGCTACTCCGCCGACCACGCCCTCGGCCACACCCTCAACCGAGCCTGGATGGTCCCGGCCGCGCTCGCCGGCACGGCGGTCGGGGTACTGGTGACACTGGGAGCACGGAAGAAGACGGTGGGGGCGGCGGGAGCGGGGGGCGAGGACGACTCGCTCTCGTCCAGCGCGTAGCGGGGCACCGTCGCCCGCCTCAGCCTCCGCCTCCTCCACGAATGGCCGGATTCCCCCAATCGGAAAGTGCAAAGAGGGGGGAGTGGCGCCAAAAGCCTTGGTCTGGGCGTCGGTTGGTGGGTTAGCGTGCCGGGTTATGGCCATTGATACCGATCGTCCTCCGCGGCTCACCCGCCTCACCTTTCACGGGCCGCTCTCCGAGGGCCGCGCGGACCGCCTGGTGGAGCGGCTGGCGGCGGCCGGTCCGCGTACCGTTCTCGACATCGGCTGCGGCTGGGGCGAGGTGATGCTGCGCGTCCTCGAAGCCGTGCCGGAGGCGAGCGGTGTCGGTGTCGACCTCAAGGGCGAGGACCTGGAGCGCGGCCGCCAGAGCGCCGCGGCGCGCGGGCTCGGTGAGCGGGTCGTCTTCGCCGAGGAGTCGGCGACGGACACCACCCGCGGCCCCGCCGACGTCGTCCTGTGCCTCGGCGCGAGCCAGGCCCTCAGCTCCGCCGAGCCGCCCCGGACGACGATCGAGGCCCTGCACGCGCTGCGCCGGCTGGTGAATCCGGGTGGTCGCGTCGTGCTCGGCGAGGGCTTCTGGCAGCGGGAGCCCACCGCGGGGGAGCTCGCCGCGATGTGGCCGGACGCCGACGCGGGCGAGCACCTGTCGCTGGGCGACCTGGTGGACGCGGCGATCGAGGCGGGGTTCCGGCCGCTGTGGGTGGAGACGGCGAGCGTCGACGAGTGGGAGGAGTTCGAGTCCGGCTACCGCTCCGACGTCGAGGAGTGGCTCGCCGCGCACCCCGGCCACGCGCTGGCCGCCGAGACCCGCGAGCGCGTCGACTCGCAGCGTTCCTCCTGGCTGCGCGGCTACCGCCGGGTGCTGGGCATCGCCTACCTCACCTTGGTGCCGGTTGCGTGAGAAGAGTTAGGGTCGCGCAGTAACTCGTCACGAGTCCGACGGAACTGAATGGAACAGGGGGCGCGCACCATGGGCGCCAGGGTCACTGCGGTCAGCAGCAACGGAACGTACTCCTTCTCCAAGCCGAACCGCGAGAGCGTCACGCTGCTCGCCGGCCTCGGCGTCGAGGGGGACGTGCATGCCGGTACGAAGGTGAAGCACCGCTTCCGTGTCGCCCGCGACCCCGACCAGCCGAACCTCCGCCAGGTCCACCTCATGCACGAGGAGCTCTTCGACGAGTTGGCGGACGACGGCTTCGCCGTGGCGGCGGGCGAACTCGGCGAGAACATCACCACGCGCGGCATCGACCTGCTCGGCCTGCCCACGGGTGCGCTCCTGCACATCGGGGACGAGGCCGTCGTCGAGATCACGGGCCTGCGCAACCCGTGCCGCCAGATCGACGGGTTCCGGGCCGGTCTGATGAAGAAGGTCGTCGGCCGCGACGCGTCCGGGGCCGTCCGCCACAAGGCCGGGGTGATGAGTGTGGTCCGGCAGGGCGGCGTGGTCCGGCCCGGCGACGCGGTCCGGATCGTGCTGCCGGAGGGCCCGCACCGCCCCCTCGAAACGGTCTGACGTCCTGACCGTCACATCCGGAACCCTCCGGAGCAGGGCCGCGCCGCGACTTTCGGCGGCTGTGCCGGGCCCGTCCCCGCTCCTAGCGTCTTGGACGAGACGATCGACGGGCGGGGCGGCGTCGAGTTCGTCGGCGGGCTCGACGCCTGCACGGCGATCGCCGGGACGGTGTCGCTGAAGCTGACCGACGAGCAGGTGCGCGTCGAACAGGGCGGCCGGGCACGGACCTTCGAACGCCCCGCCGTCTCGGCCGTATTCCACCTGGCCGAGACGGTGCGGGGGCTCGGCTTCGTCGTACGCGACGAGGGGGCGGCTGTGTCAGAACACGAACGGGCCCGGTGACTGCGGCGACGTGGCGTCGCAGGTGACCGTGATCCCGAAGACCACTATCTTCAGGGACTTTCCTTCCAGGCTGTCGCCCGCGGCGACGGTCCCGGTGAGCGGTCCGGTGGAGACGGCGCCGCCGGCCGGGATGGCCGGGTTGGAGTTGCCGGTGAAGTCGGTCGTCCCTGTGCCGTTCCTGGTGAGGGTGAGGGTGGAGTTGACGGAGCCCGGGCCGAGGTCGATCGGGGCGGTGATCGCCGAGGTGGACACGTTGATGGTGGCGTTGGTGCCGTCCTGGGCGGCGGTGAGGGTCGCCGTCCCGGAACCGTACGAACCGCAGTCGAACGAGAGGGTGGCGCTCTGCGGTTCCACGGCACCGGCCGCGGGCGCCATCGCGAGCCCGCCGACGGCGAACGCGCCGACGCCGAGGGCCGATCCGATGCCTCTGCCGAGCCTGCCGTGCCTGCTGCCGTCTCGCATGGAGGACCTGCCTTCATGAGGTGGGGGGAGTGAGGGGGGACGCGAGGTCCGGCCCGCCACTGGCACCTGACGGCCAGTCAGCAGGCCGGATCGCTGCCCATTGAGGCACAGGGGTCTTGGGGCGACAAGGCCGGGCGCCAAGATTCTTGACATGGCGCAATCAATTCAAGCCGTGGGGGCGCCTCCGTCCCGCAGCGCCTCCGCCGCCTCCCTCGCCAGGAGTTCGACGTACGCGGTGGTCCAGGCCTCGACCGTGGTGCGGTCCCACAGGTCCGTCGAGTACTCCAGGTACCCGGAGAGCACGTCGCCCGTGGGGATCAGCCCGAAGTTGAACTCGGAGCGCGCGCCCGGCACCGCGAGGTCCTCGACCGCCGTGGTCACGCCCGGCAGCTCGATCTCCGTCTCCAGGGAGCTCTGGTACTGGAAGCCGAGCGGCAGCCGTTCCGGCACCTCCGTGCCCAGTGCGGCACTCACGTCCGCCGCCACCGCGCGGATCGGCGCCGCGTGGTCGATGGCCCCGACCGCACTGCGCGCCACCTGGTCCACCAGCGCCCCGAACGACGCGGCCTCGCCGCCCCGCACCCGCAGCGTGAAGGACGAGACCGTGCAGGCCGCGAGCGCCTCGAACTCGCGCCGCTCGCGGTTGGCGTAGGAGATGCCGAGCACGACGTCCGGCCCCTCCCCCACCTCCGCGACCAGCCGCGCCAGCGCGGCCGCCGTCACCACGAAGGGCGTCGTGCGGTGCCGCCGCGCCAGCGCCTCGACGTCGGCGCGCGCGGCCCGGCCCACCGTGAACAGGACCACGTCCCCGGCCCCGCTCAGCTCCGCCGGACGCGGCCTGTCCAGCGGCAGCGGCATCCCGAAGGGGGCGCCCTTCAACTGACGCGTCCAGTAGTCGACGAGCCGGCCCTTGTCCTGCGTACGGCTCCGCTCCCGCTGCCAGCGCGCGTACTCACCCGGCTGCGGGACGTCCTCCGGCAGCCCGTGCGGGGTGCCGGTGACCGCCGCCCGGTACAGCGCGGCGAGTTCCCGCAGCAGGACGCTGACCGACCAGCCGTCGCAGGCCGCGTGGTGCAGGACGAACAGCAGCGCCCACCGGTCGCGTCCGGTGCGCGACAGGCGGAGCACCGGGGCGAGCTCCGCCTCGATGTCGAAGGGGGTCGCGGCCACGTCCGCCGCTGTGCGCTCCGCCTGCTCCTCAGCGGCGGCCGCCGATCCGTGCCGCGCGAACAGATCCTCCTCCGGCAGCTCCACCGGCCGGGCCGGCAGCGCCTCCTGCCACCACTCCCCGCCGTCCTCCACGAAGCGGGTCCGCAAGGCCTCGTGCCGGGCGACGAGCCGGGTGAGCGCGGTGCGCAGGGCCGGTACGTCCAGGGCTCCCGTCAGGGTGAGCCGCATCGCCACGTTGTAGATCTGCGGGCGGGGGTGCGTGCGGTGCCGGGTGATGAAGGCGGCCTGCTGGGCGGTGACGGGGGCGCGCCCCAACACGGTCGCGCCTCCTCCGGTGTCTTCACGGGCGTCTCCGTCCGCGTCTCCGCTCGCGCCTCCTGTGAGGTACGCCGCCATCGCCCGCAGCGTCGGCTCCTCGTAGAAGCGCGCCACCGGGTACTCCGTGCCGAACTCCTCCCGCACACCGTTCGCCAGCCGGATCGCCGTGATCGAGTGGCCGCCCAGCTCGAAGAAGGACGCGTCGGAGTCGATCGACGCCGCGTCCACCTCGAACTCCGCCGCCCAGAGACGCTTCAGGCGCGCCTCGATGTCCGACGTGGAGGGTGGCGGGGCGGTCGAGGTGGTGAGGGTGGGGGCGGGGAGTGCGGCCCGGTTCACCTTGCCGTTGGGGGACAGGGGCAGTTCGGGGAGCACGGCCCAGGCGTGGGGCACCAGGTGGTCCGGGAGGCGGGCCGCCAGTCGTGCTGTCAGGCGGTCGGCCAGGTCCTGGGCCCCGCCCCGGGTTTCGGCATCCGGGGTGGCCGACGACGGTACGACGTAGGCCGCGAGGTAGGCGTCGTCCCGTCGGTCGCGGCGGGCCAGGACGAGCGCGTCCCGGATCTCCGCCAGGCCGTTGAGTGCGCGCGTGACCTCCTCGGGTTCGACGCGGTGGCCTCGTATCTTCACCTGGTCGTCGGCCCGGCCCCGGAACTCAAGCGCACCGTCGCCGGTCCAGCGGACCAGGTCGCCCGTGCGGTACAGCCGCCCTTCGGCGCCCAGCGGGTCGTCGACGAAGCGCTCCGCCGTGAGGTCCGGCCTGCCCAGGTATCCGGCGGCCACACCGGGTCCGCCGACGTACAGCTCCCCCACCTCACCGGCGGGCACCTCCCGGCCGCGCCCGTCGAGGACCCGCAGGGTGACGTTGTCGACGGGGCGGCCGATCGGGATCGGGCCGTCGCCGGAAGGGTCCGGCTCCACTGTCGCGACCGTGCACAGCACGGTCACCTCGGTGGGGCCGTAGACGTTCACCGTCTCGTACGGGACGCCGGGGCGCGGGCGGGTGCGCAGTACGTCGCCGCCCAGCAACAGGTGCCGCAGCGGCGGCTGTTGGGAGGCGGGCAGCGTGAGGACCGCCTCGCCGAGCGCCGTCGGCAGGATGGAGAAGGTGATCCGCCGGTCCGCGTACCAGCGGGCCAGCGACGCCGGGTCCCTGCGGACCGCCTCGTCGGCCACGACGACCGTGGCGCCCGCCGTCAGCGCGGGCCAGATCTCCAGCGCGGCCGCGTCGAAGCCCTGACTGCACACGGCGGCGCTGCGGTCGTCCGCGGTGAACCCGAAGCGCTCGTGGTGCCACTGGCAGAGGTCCACGACGGCCCGGTGCGGGATGGCCACGCCCTTGGGGGTGCCGGTGCTGCCCGAGGTGTAGATGGCGAAGCAGAGGGAGTCGGGGGCGGGCGGTGCCGCCGTCGCCGGGTCGCTCGGGGAGGCCGGGAGAGGCAGGGGCGCTTCGGTGACGGCGGATGCGGTGCTGGCGGCTGCGGTGGCGGTGGCTGCGGTGGCGTCCACCAGTGTCGTCCCGGCCGGCCAGGTCGGCCGTACGCCCGCGGCCCCGGGCTTCGCCCCGTCCACGACCACGATCCGCGCACCGCTTTCCGCGAGGACGGCCTGGGCCCGCGCCGTGCCCTGCCCGGGGTCCAGCGGCACGTAACCGCGCCCCGACTTGAGGGCCGCGAGCATCGCGACGATCAGGTCGGCGCCGCGCGGCAGCCACAGGGCGACCGGCGCACCGGCGCCGTCCGCGGTCCGCAGCACGGCCGCCAGGCGCTCGGCTCGGGCGTTCAACTCGCCGTACGTCAGAGCCACTTCGCCGCTGATCACCGCGGTGCGGTCCGGGGCGACCTCGGCCCACCGCGAAGCCAGCGAGTCGACGGTGCTGCGCGTCCGCTGCCGGACGGGCCCGTGCCGCCACTCCCGCGGTACCACGGCCGGAACGGTCTCGGCACCCGAGGCCCCCGAGGCGCCCGAGGCCCCCACCGCCTCCGCGAGGACGTCGCGGAACGTCCCGAAGAGCGCGACGACCGTCGCCTCGTCGAAGAGGTCGGTGTGGTACTCCAGGTGGCAGCGGATGCCGTCGGGCTGGTCGGTGAAGTACACGCTGAGGTCCGTCAGCGCCTTGTCGGGCCCCGAGTCGAGCGGTGTCGCCCGCACGCCGGGCAGGTCGAAGCGGAAGGGGTCGCCGGTCTCGAACTCGGCGAGCGTCTGGAACACGGGCGTCCGGTCGAGCGTGCGGGCCGGCGCGAGTTCCCGTACGACCGCCTCGAAGGGCACGTCCGCGTGGTCGTACGCGTCCAGGGCCACCCCCCGCACCCGGGCCAGGAGCGTGCCGAAGTCCGGGTCGCCGGAGAGGTCGAGGCGCAGCGCGAGGGTGTTGACGAAGAAGCCGACCACGTCCTCGTACTCGGGGGTGCGGTCGGACATCGGGGTGCCGATGACCAGGTCGTCCTGGCCGGTGGTGCGGCGCAGTGCGGCCGCGTAGCCGGCGAGCAGGGTCATGAAGAGGGTGCTGCGGTGCTCGCGCGCGAACTGGCGGAGCTTGTCGGAGAGTTCGGGGTCGAGGGTGCGGAACAGGGCGCGGCCGTTGGAGGTCATGACGGCGGGCCGCGGCCGGTCGGTGGGCAGCCGCAGCACGGGAAGGCCGCCGTCGAGCGTCTTCTTCCAGTACGCGAGGTCCTCGGCCGCCTTCGGGCCGCCGAGCGCGGCGCGCTGCTCGCGGGCGTGGTCGGCGTAGGTGCGGGTGAGGGCGGGGAGTTCCGCGGCCGGTGCGCCCGGCAGCTGGGCTCGGTAGAGGGCGGAGACGTCGCGGGCGAGCACGGCGGCCGAGGCCGCGTCCATCACGATGTGGTGCAGGGAGAGGACGAGGACGTGCCGCCGTTCGCCGAGCCGGACGAGGCGCGTGACGAACAGCGGGCCGTTCGCGAGGTCGAAGCGGCGCTCGCTCTCGGCCTTGAGCACATCGGCGACGGGGTCGCCGCCGCCGGTGCTCGCACCCGTGCCGTCCACGACCTCGAAGTCCACGTCGCCGCCCGGCGGCAGCGTGAACTGCCGCGCCTCGCCCGCCACTTCGCGGAATACGGTACGCAGCTGATCGTGCCGTTCGGCGAGGGCGGAGAGGGCGGCGCGCAGCGCGGGGACGTCCAGCGGGCCTTCGAGCTCGATGGCCTTGGTCTCGTTGTACGCGGTACGGCCCGGCAGCATCCGCTCCAGGAACCAGACGCGCTGCTGCCCGGGTGACAGGGGCGCGCCGCGGTCGGGCACCGGCTCGGGAGGTGTCACGTACGCCCGGCGCAGCCCGTCGAAGTGGGCCAGGCCCTCCCGCATGGTGGTGGGCGCGACACCGAAGTCGACGAGGCCGACGATTTCGTCGGCGCCCGCGGCGCGCACCGCGTCCACGACGGGCCGCACGCTCTCGGGGCTGCCGATGAGGGCCCGCTGGTCGCAGTAGCGGTCGTAGGCGCGGCGGAACACCACGTCCAGGTCGTCCTCGGTCATCGCCGACAGGTCGATCCGGTGGCCCAGGCTGTTGGCGACGTTGCCGAAGAGGGAGAGGGAGGAGCGCATGTACCGCGACAGCGGCTCGCGCGCCTCGGCACGGGCCGTCGCGTGGTCCCCGGCGAGGTACGTGTGCAGCAGGACGGCCACGTGCCCGGCGTCCGGGTCCAGGCCGCACTCGGCGCGCGTGCGCCGGTAGAGCGCGACGTTGTCGCGGAGCTGTTCGACGCTCTGCGTCATGAGGTTGGTGACGATGCCCACGTCGTGGCGCGCGGCCAGCTCGTACGACGCCGGGTTGCCGACGACGGCCGTGTACATCGGCGGGGCGTCCTGGACGGGGCGGGGGAACAGCCGCAGGTCGCTCTCGCCGTCCCCGGTGGTGCGGCGCACCGGTTCTCCGCGCCACAACTGCCTTACCTGCGCGACCTGTTCGTACATCATCTCCCGGTGCGAGCCGAACCGCTCGGGGAAGAAGACGAAGTCGTCGGCGTTCCAGCCGCTGGCGCAGCCAATGCCGATCCGGCCGCCGGAGAGGTTGTCGACCATCGACCACTCTTCGGCGACGCGGATCGGGTCGTGCAGCGGCAGCACCACCGAGCCCGCGTTGATGCGGACGCGGCTCGTCTCGCGGGCGAGCGCGGCGGCGAGCACGACCGGGTTGGGGAAGAGGCCGCCGAAGGAGTGGAAGTGCCGTTCGGGGATCCACAGGGAGTGGAAGCCGTTGCGGTCGGCGAACCGTGCCGTCTCCAGGAGGTGGTCGTACTTGCCGTGCCGCGGGGCCGCCTCGTCCTGCGGGTAGTCGCCGAAGAAGTAGACGCCGAAGTCGAGGGGGCGGGAGCGAGGGCAGGACCGGGCGGGCTCCCGCCGCTCCGGCTGCTCCGGTCGCTCCGACTGGACCGCGGCCGCGCTGTTCCAGGCCATGGCCTGCGGCTTGACGGATACCTGGGCAGGCGCCTTCGCGGGCGTCTTGGCGGGGGCCTTGGCCGGGGCCTTGGCCGGGGCCTTGGCCGGGGCCTTGGCCGGGGCCTTGGCCGGGGCCTTGGCCGGGGCCTTGGCCGGGGCCTTGGCGGGGCTTCCGAGGGGGAAGCCCGCCGCGCGCAGCTCCCGCAGCGAGTCCTTCACCGCGTCCACGATGAACTCGACGTCGCTGTCGGAGTGTTCGGTGGAGAGGAAGAAGTTGCGCCACTCCCACACGTGCACGCCGCGCAGCATGAGGTGGTGGTAGAGCAGTTCCATGTCCGCGCGGTGCTCGAAGCGGAACATCGAGCCGAAGTGGCTCATGCTCAGGGCGAACCCCTCCGCCTCGAAGAAGGCGTTGAGCGTGGCGGCCATGGCGTCGGTGCGGGCGTTCAGACGCTCCTGGAGCCGCGGGCTGTGCTCCTTGAGGTGGGCCAGTACGGCACGGGTGGCGACCATCGACACCGGGTGCTGGATGTACGTACCGCCGAAGAACGTGGTGTCGGCCCGCGGGTAGCTGTCGTCGCCGTACTGCCAGTGGCCGCCGTCGATGCCGTCCATGATGTCGGTGCGGCCCGCGATGGCGCCGATGGGGAAGCCGCCGCCGAGCAGCTTGCCGTACGTCGCCAGGTCGGGCGTGACGCCGTAGAGCTCCTGGGCGCCGCGCGGCGCGGGGCGGAAGCCGGTCAGCATCTCGTCGAAGAGCAGCACGATGCCGTGCCGCCGGGTCAGTTCGCGCAGCCGGCGCACGAACTCGGCGGGCCGCAGCGACGGGTGGCGGCTCTGCACCGGCTCCACGACGACCGCCGCGATGCCCGCGGCCTCCCGCTCGATGACGGCGAGGCTCTCCTCGCTGCCGTACGGCAGGACGAGCAGGTCGGCGACGGCGTTGTGCGGGACGCCCGCGGACATCGGCACGGTGGTGAGGCCGTCGCCGCCGGTGTGCGGGGAGCGGCCGAGAACGTTGTCGTTGTGGCCGTGGTAGGCGCCCTCGAAGGTGATGATGCGGGAGCGTCCGGTGGCGGCGCGGGCGAGCCGGATGGCCGCGGAGTTCGCCTCCGTGCCGGAGTTGGCGAAGGCGACGCGCTCCATGCCGGTGAGCTCGGCGAGCAGCTCGGCGGCCTCACCGGTCTCCACGTTGCGCGGGCCGAGCTGGATGCCGCGCGAGAGGTGCTCGCGGACCGCTTCGGTGACGAAGGCGGGCTCGTGGCCGAAGAGCAGGACGCCGAAGCCCATGGTGATGTCGACGTAGCGGTTGCCGTCGACGTCCTCCAGCCGGGAGCCTTTCGCCCGCCGCCCCGCGATGGGGTACAGCATCTCCTTCGTACTGCTGCGGAAGCCGACCGCCGCCCTGCTGTCGGCGAGCACGCGGCGGTAGCGCTGGGTGATGCTCTTCGACGTGGGCGTCTTGGCGGTGTAGCGGCGGACGAGGTCGTCCAGGTGGGCCCGCTGGCTGTCGGAGGCGTTGCCGCGGAGCATGCCGGAGCCGCGGGCCACCTCAAGGCGCGGGCCGTGCTGGGCCGGGCGCGGCGCCGGAGTCTCCTCCTCCGCCACCGGATCCGACGCCCCCATCTGTTCGGTGATGCGCTGCGAGAGCTCGGCGATCGCGGCGAGGTCGCGGTCGACCGCGGCGGAGACGGAGCCAGGGCCGGAGCCGGGGTGCGTGGTCATCGGTTCCCCCGCTCGGCGAGCAGCTGGGAGAGCTGGCCCATGAGTTGCAGCTGCATCTGGGTGAGCTGGTGGACCTGGCGCACGAGGTCCTCGACCTCCTGCCGGGTGGCGTACTCCGCGGACGCCGCAGGGGCGGGGACCGTGGGCGCCGCGGGGGCGGAGGCCGTGGGCGCCGCCTGGACCGGCGGCTCGGGCAGCGGCTCGGGGAGCCGTTCCGGCTGCGGCTCGGGGTTCCGTTCGGGCAGCGGCTCGGGCAGCGGCTCGGCGCGCCCCGCCGTCGCCTTCCCCGCGATGATCTCCGCGAGCCCCCGCGCCGTGCCCGCCTCCTCGAAGAGCTCCCGCATCGACACCTTGACCTGGTGCTCCTCCTCCAGCTCCCGGAGCACCCCGATCATCTGGAGCGAGTCCGCGCCGAGGTCGAAGAAGGAAGCGTCCTCGGCTATCTCGCTCGTGTCGTAGCTGAGGTGCTTCGCGGTGACCTTGATGATGTGCTGGAGCACGCGCTCGACCGCTGCCTCGTCCTGTGCCACTTCCGCCCCACCCCTTGCCGGTTGTTCGGGTCGTACGGGCCGGGGAAGGAAGTTCTCCGGCCCTGTCCAGTAGTCCTTGTGCTGGAATCGGTAGCCGGGCAGGGGGATCCTGCGCCCCGTCCCGCCCATGAAGGCCCGCCAGGCGACGGGCGCACCGGCCCGGTACAGGCCGGCGGCCGCGTCCCACAGCGCTTCGAGCCCGGCGCCGCGCCGCAGCGACGGCAGGGCCGCCCGGCCGGGCAGCTCCCGGCGCGCGAGGCCGCTGAGCGTCGTGTGCGGGCCGATCTCCACCAGCGCGCCCACCCCGTCGTACGCCGAGGTTCCCAACTCCCGCAGGACGTCCGCGAACCGCACCGGCTCACGCACCTGCCGTACGAGATAATCGGCGTCCGGCACCCAGCCGGGCGCCCGGGTACGCCCGTCCAGGCCGCTCACGAACGGCACGTCGGCCGGGCGCGGCCGCACGTCGGCGACCAGCTCCCGCAGCCCGTCGAGGACCGGGTCCATGAGGGCGGTGTGGAAGGCGTGCCGGACCGGGAGTTCCCGTGCGTGGACGCCGCGTTCGGCGAGCAGTTCCATCAGCCGTGCCATGGCGGCCGCCGGGCCCGCGAGCACCTGGCTGCGCTCGCCGTTGCTGACGGCGAGCTCCACGCCGGGCACCCCGGCGGCCAGCTTCTCCGCCGTGGCCGGGTCCGTCGGGACCGCGACCATCGCGCCGGGCTCGCACCGCAGCCGCATGAGCCTGCCGCGCTCCGCGGTCAGCCGCAGCCCGTCCTCGGCGGACAGCACGCCCGCCGCGTACAGCGCGCCGTACTCCCCCACGCTGTGCCCGGCCACGACGCCCGGCGCGATCCCGGCCTCGCGCCACAGGCGGACGAGCGCGCACTGCAGCGCGAAGAGCGCGGGCTGCGCCACCTCCGTGGCCCAGACCGGCTCCTCCTCGCGCGCTTCCCGGAGCAGCGGGCCGAGGAGGCTGTCGCCCCCGGTGAGCTCGGCGAACTGCCGCTCGCAGGCGTCCAGGACCTCGCGTACGACGGAAAAGCGCTCGTGGAGGGCGCGGGCCGCGCCCCGGTGGAGGCTGCCCTGCCCGGTGAAGAGAAACCCGGCGCCGCCCGCGCCCTGCGCCCGTGGCCGGTGTGGGGGCCGTGTGAGCCAGTCGTCCAGGGCGCCGGTGAGCGCGGCCACGGTGTCGCCCCGCACGGCGAGCCGGTGCTTACGGTGGGCGCGGCCGAGGGCCTGCGTGGTCACGAGGTCGGCGACGTGTGTCCCGGGGTGTGCGCGCAGGTGGTCGCGGAGGGCGCCGGCGTTGGCGGCGAGAGCTTCCTCCGTGTGGCCCGCGACCAGCAGGAGGCCCGGGGGCGGTGGGGCGTCGGCCGGCCGGGGCGGGAGTTCGGGGGCCTCTTCCAGGACGACGTGGACGTTGGTGCCGCCGACGCCGAACGAGCTGACGCACGCCCTGCGCGGCACGTCGCCCTTCGGCCACGGCCGCGCGGATTCGGGGATGTAGAACGGGCTGGCCGCGAGGTCGAGGGCCGGGTTGGGGCGGCGGAAGTTGGCCATCGGCGGGATGATGCCGTGCCGCAGCACGAGGAGGGCCTTGACCAGGCTCGCGAGGCCCGAACACACGTCGAGGTGGCCGATGTTGGCCTTGACCGAGCCGAGCGCGCAGTAGCCCGTGCGGTCGGTGTCGGCGCGGAACGCGGCGGTGGCGCCCTCGAACTCGATGGGGTCGCCCTTGAACGTGCCGGTACCGTGCGTCTCCAGATAGCCGACGGTGTCCGCGCCGACGCCGGCTCGCGTCAGGGCGCGGCGGATCGCGCCGCGCTGGCCGTCCGCACTGGGCGCGGTGAACGCCTTCTTGTCCGCGCCGTCGTTGTTGACCCCCCAGCCCCGGATGACGCCGTGGATGTGGTCGCCGTCCGCGACCGCCCGGTCGAGGCGCTTGAGCACCACCGCCACGACGCCCGTGCCGCCGACCGTGCCGTCCGCGTCGGCGTCGAAGGGCCGCAGGTAGCCGCTCTTGGAGAGGATGGACCCCTTGACGTACTGGTAGCCGATCACCTGCGGCACGTGCAGTGCGGTGGCACCGGCGACAGCGATGTCGCACTCCCCCGCGACCACGGACTGCGCCGCGAGGTGCACGGCGGTGAGCGAACTGGAGCACGCCGTCTGGACGTTGACGGCGGGCCCGGTGAGGCCGAGGCGGTAGGCGGCCCGGTTGGCGGTGAAGTCGGTGAAGTTGCCGATGGTGACCTGGAGTCCGGCGACCCAGTCCGCGATGCCGCCCCGGAGGACGTTGTTCTGCAGATAGGTCTGGAGGGAGTAGAGGTGGTAGCCGGTGCTGGCGTACACGCCGACGTCGTGACCGCCCTGCTCCCCGGGGCCGTCCTGCTCCCCGGGACCGCCCTCGTGGCCGCCCGCGTACCCGGCGTTCTCCAGCGCGTGGTGCACGCACTCCAGGAACAGCCGCTGCTGCGGATCGGTGATCCGGGCTTCGTGCGCGCTCATCCCGAAGAACCCGGCGTCGAAGCCGGCGATGCCGTCGAGGACGCCGCTCGCCCCGACGAACTCCTCGGCCCGGTACGCCTCTTCGGGTACCCCGGCGGCGGCGAGCTCGGCGTCGGTGAAGCGGCGGATGCGGTCGGCGCCGTCGTGGATCGTGCGCCAGAACTCCTCCGGTGTGTCGGCGCCGGGCAGCCGGAAGGACATGCCGACGACGGCGACGGCGTCACGACTACCCACGGCGTCACGACCGATGGCGGTCACCTGACCTCACTCTCGCTCTCCACGGAACCCTTGCCTTCCACGGAACCCTTGCCGTCCACGGAACCGCCGCTCTCCGCCCGGAGGGTCTCCGCCCTGTCCGCCGTCGCCGTCCGGCCCTGGCGCACCATGACGACGAACATCCCGAGGCAGAGGGCGATCGCCAATCCGTGCAGCAGGCCCACCACTTGGAACGGTGAGAAGTGGTCCAGGAGCGCGCCGCTGATCAGCATCCCCAGGCCGAAGCCGGTGTTCTCGACCGACGCGGAGAGCCCGAAGAGCCTGCCCCGCTGCTCGTCGGGGGCCGCCTGGAGCCGGGTGACGTAGGCGATCTCGGTGAGCCCGTCGGCCATGCCGGCGACCAGGGCGGCCGCGACCGCCACCCCGGTGGGCAGCCCGGCGAAGACCACGATGAACGCGGCCGACATCACACAGGCCCCGATCGCGAACGCCCGCTCCCCCGGCCCCTGCCGTCCACCGCGCCCGCCCCACCGCCCGCACACCTGCTGCATGACGATGTTGCCGATGGCCCACGTGGCCCAGAACTGGCTGATGAACGTGGCCGGATGGGACGGGTCGAGGTCGCTGGAGTACACGGGCAGGGCCACGTTGTGGGACGAGGACCCGAGGCCGTCGGCCGCCCGGAGGGCGATCATGAGGGCGAGGACGGGCGCGGCCCGCAGCAGAAGAAGCGCCCCGGCACCGCGCCGCTCCGCCTTCCGCTCAACACCCTCTTCCTCAACGCCCTCCCCAGCACCCTCTTTCTCGGCCCTCGGCTCCGCCCTCGTCCGGATCGGCAGCGAGAGCAGCACGCACGCGGAGACGGCGAAGGTGGCGGCGTCCAGGGAGATGGCGGCGACGTAACCGAGTTGCGCGACCACGACACCCGCGGAGGCGAAACCGGCGATCATCGCGAGCGAACGCCCGGTCGCGAGCAGCGAGTTGGCGCGCAGCCGCAGGTCACTGCCGACGATCTCGGGGATGCTGCTGCGCAGCGCGACGCCCGACAGGGTCGAGCAGAAGCCGGTCACGACGGCCAGTACGTAGAGAAGCCCCGCACGGCCCGCGTCGGGGGCGATCAGCAGCGCTATCATGGCGACGCACTGCGTCAGATCGGCACCGACCATCAACCTCTTGCGGTCGTACGCCGAGACCAGCCGTCCGCTCACAAAGCCGGACACGACACTGGTCAGCAGGCGTACGGCCATGAAGATCCCAGCGGCCAGGGCGCTGTCGGTCACCTCGTAGACGAACACGTTCAGGGCGACCATGTTCAGGTAACTGCCGTACGCCGAGACGGCGTTCCCCGCGACGAGCAGGCGAAAGTGGAGCAAGCGTTCCCCCCTGGTCCGCGCCGGGCTGCCATTCAGAACGTGTACGGCTGCCGCTCAGCCGAGACCGCCTTCACACTCGCCCGCACCGAAGCGCGCCTACAGTCACCCGAATTGGGGACTTGACACCGCCGGTGGCGCTCAGTAGCGCAGCGTTTCCCCTGGGTATGCGGGGATTCCTTTCTGTTTCTCCACGACCGTGGTTAGATCACGTTGCGGCCGCAGCCGCCGTACGTGTTGACAATCCCTCCCGGAGGGAAGATGCCAGTAGACAGCCGCCCGCAGAACGCACCGGCGTTGTCCCACAGGGAGCGTCAGGTGTTGGCCCACATCGCGGCAGGCCTCTCCCACAAGCAGATCGCCAGACGTCTGGGCATCAGCGTGCACACCGTGAGCACGTACCTGCGCCGCATCCGCAGCAAGCGCACCGCGCCCACGGTGGCCCATCTGATCCACCTCAGCCGCACCGAGGGCTGTTGACCTTCAGCTCCCGCGCCGCACCCGGGCCGCCCTGCGCGCCTCCGCGAGTTTGCGGGCCTCGCTGGACTTGCGGGACTTGCCTCCCGAGCCGCCGCCCGTTCCGCGGGAGGAGTCCTTGCTGGTGCCGAGGCCGCGGAAGGGGGCGTTGACGTTCTTGGGGCGGGCCGCGGCGGGTCCGCCGTCGAGCGGCGTGCCCGAGGGAGCCTTCGCCCCGGTGATCCGGCTCAGCTCCGCCTCGCCCGAGCGCACCTTCGTGACCGTCGGCTCGACGCCGGCCTCGGCCAGCAGCTGGCTCATCTCGCGGCGCTGGGCGGACAGCACCAGGGTGACCACACGGCCGGACTCGCCGGCCCTCGCGGTGCGGCCCGCGCGGTGCAGATAGTCCTTGGGGTCGGTCGGCGGGTCGACGTTGACGACCAGGTCGAGGTCGTCGACGTGCAGCCCGCGGGCCGCGACGTTGGTCGCCACGAGGACGGTGACCTGGCCGCCCTTGAACTGCGCGAGCGTCCGGCTGCGCTGCGGCTGGGACTTGCCGCTGTGCAGGGCGGCGGCGTGCACCCCGCTGTCCCGCAGGTGCTTGGTGAGCCGGTCGACGGCGTGCTTGGTGTCGAGGAACAGCAGGACGCGGCCGTCGCGGGCGGCGATCTCCGTGGTGACGGCGTACCGGTCGGGGCCGTGCACGACCAGGACGTGGTGGTCCATCGTCGTGACCGCGCCCGCTGACGGGTCGACCGAGTGGACGACGGGGTCGTGGAGGTAGTCGCTGACCAGCTGGTCGACGTCGCGGTCCAGGGTGGCCGAGAACAGCATCCGCTGGCCGTCCGGGCGCACCTGGTCGAGGGCCTCCGTGACCTGCGGCAGGAAGCCCATGTCGCACATCTGGTCGGCCTCGTCGAGGACGGTGATCCGGACCTGCCCCAGGCGGCAGGCCTTGCGTTCGATGAGGTCGTGCAGCCGGCCGGGGGTGGCGACGACGACCTCGGCGCCGTCGCGCAGCGCGGCGATCTGGCGGCTGATCGAGATGCCGCCGACGACGGCGGCGATGCGCAGCCGGAGCGCCTCGGCGTACGGCGTGAGCGCCTCGGTGACCTGCTGGGCCAGCTCGCGGGTGGGCACCAGGACCAGCGCGAGCGGCTGCTTGGCCTGGGCGCGGCGGCCGGCGGTCCGGGCGAGCAGCGGCAGCCCGAAGGCGAGGGTCTTGCCCGACCCGGTCCGCCCGCGCCCCAGCACATCGCGGCCCGCGAGGGCACTGGGCAGGGTGGCGGCCTGGATGGGGAAGGGCTCGCTCACGCCCCGTTCGGTGAGCGTCCGTAGCAGGGCGGACGGCAGGTCCAGGCCGGCGAAGGAGGAGTCCTGGCCGGAGAGGGAGGAGTCTTGGTGCGTCATGGCGGGCCTTCCGCATCGGGAGCGTACGCGTACCGAGGAAGGCCCGGCAGGCTTCGGCCCAGCGGGCGCGGGGCCGGAGTGGAGATCCGCTCCGGGCGGGCCGGAGCGGGTGGGGCAGACGAGTCGGGCTGTACGCCGGGTTCTGTCCCGCGGGTCCTCGCGGACGTCGCGGTGACGGCCATCCATCTAGGGCCGGCATTGCTGCCGGCCTCGTGCGGTCTACCCGCGGACTCGGGCGGGCAGCCCTCGAACGTCCGCGCAGAGCGCTTGTGACGGCGCTCCTTTTGACCTTGCTCCAGGTGGGGTTTACCCAGCCGCCTGAGTCACCTCAGGCGCTGGTGGTCTCTTACACCACCGTTTCACCCTTACCGGGGGCCGGAGCCCTCGGCGGTCTCTTCTCTGTGGCACTGTCCCGCGGGTCACCCCGGGTGGCCGTTAGCCACCACCTTGCCCTGTGGAGCCCGGACGTTCCTCGGGAAGGCCCCCCGAAGGGGTCTTCACGCGGCCGCCCGCCCGGCTCGTCTGCCGTGCCGACCATGTTACCCGGCGGGGCCCCGGGCCGGACGCCGTGCCCGGGCCCGCGAGCGACACCGGGATCCTGGTGTGGGGCTCCCGGCTCCGGAGGCTCAGACGAACGCCGCGGTCTCCAACGCGAAGGCGAACGGTTCGGGCAGCTCCACCGGCTTGCCGAACGGGCGCGTGCAGTGCTCCCGGTAGTCGTCACCTTCCGGATCGCGGAAGAGCGTCACGGACGACGCCTCACGGTCGATGAGCAAGTAGAGCGGGATGCCCCCTCGGGCGTAACAGCGCCGCTTGGCCTCGCGGTCGGCCTGCGGCTTGCTGGAGGTCACCTCGACCACCAGGGCGACGCCTTCGCAGGGCATCCAGGGGTCGGCGCCCCGGAAGAGCCGACGCTCGGTGGGGGCAAAGGTGCCATCCGGGATGGCGTGGTTCTTGGGGCAGGCGCCGCCGCTCTTCAGCTTCAGGCCCTTGTTCCCGGAAAACTGCATGTCTGTCCGGGACCGCTTGATGACCTGGCTCACAACCAGGCCGACGTAGTCCTCGTGGTCCCCGTCCGGCGGCGGCGTCACGACGATCTCCCCCTCGATCAGTTCCGCCCTGAATCCCTCCGGGGTGTCCAGCGCGAGGAAGCCCTCCAGCAGAACATCTGCCTGAGTGAGCGGCTCGTGTGCCATGGCGGTCATGTCACGCTCCTCCTTCGGTCGCTCGTCAGACTGGGGCATCGGATGATCAGCCGTCCGTGGATCGGGGGTCGTTGCCTCGATCGTGGCACACCGGTGCCCATGGCGGGCAGGGGTCCGGTTCGGGCGGGTCGCGGCCGCTTGACCTTGCCGCAGCGTCAACGTTTCCCGGCCCGCCTTCTCACGGCCCTGCGCGACCACTTCACGGCGCCCGGCCACGACCGCCCTCACGCGGGCGCGAACTGAACCTTCGCCGTGCCGGGGTGGGCCCGGGTGAGCCGGACCCTCACCCGCTCCCCCAAGGGCAGCTCCGCCGCACCGCCCACGACGCGGGCCACGATCGCCGGGTCGGTCAGCTGCACGGTGCCGGCGCCCGGCGCGCCCTCCTTCACGTCCACCACCACCGCGTCGAAGACCTCCCCGACCCGGTCCTTCAGCAGGGCGGCCTCGACGAGGTCCACGCACTCCCGCTCCACGGTGTTGCCGCGCCGCGTGCCGTCCGCCATCTCCTTCGGCAGCTCGTCCAGGGCGGCGAGCACCCACTCCGGGGGCGGCGTGTCCGCGCAGGCCGCGAGGGCGAGCTCGGAGGCGTAACGGTCGACGAGGCGGCGCAGGGGCGCGGTGCAGTGGGTGTAGGGGGCGGCGACCGCGGCGTGCGTGGTGAGCGCGGGGACCTGCCCGCCGCTGAACGCCGTGTAGCCCGCGCCGCGCAGCAGCGTCGTGCACTCCTGCAGGAAGGCGGCGTGGTGCGGCTCGCGCGGGTCGAGGGAGCGTACGAGCCGTGCGTACGGCATGTGGTGGGGCCAGTCGATGTGCAGGGCCTCCGCGGTGCGGCGCAGCCGCCCCACGGCTCCGTCGGGGGCGCTGGGCAGCGTCCGCAGGATGCCCGCCCCCGAGGCGATCATGAGCTCGGCGGCGGCCATGCCGGTGAGCAGCGAGATCTGCGCGTTCCAGCCGTCGGCGGGGAGCGGGGCGCGGAAGGCGAGCTCGTACGCTCCGTCGCGCTCGACGACCTCCTGCTCGGGCACGCCGAGTGAGATCCCGCCCCGCTCGACCTCCTGCCGCTCGCGGAGCAGCCCGATGTCCCGCAGGAGCGCGACGGGTTCCTCCGCGGTGCCGTCGTCGATGGCCCGCTGCACCCCTTCGTAGTCGAGCTTCGCCCGGCTGCGTACGAGGGCACGGCGTACGTCGGTCGCCGCGGTACGGCCGTCCGCGTCCAGGTCGATCGTCCACAGGACCGCGGGACAGCTCTGGCCCGGCAACAAGCTGGCTGCGCCCTCGCTCAGCGCGGCGGGGTGCAGCGGGACCTTCCCGTCGGGGAAGTAGAGGGTCGTGACCCGCCGGTGCGCCTCGGCGTCCAGCGGGCCGCCCGGCACGACGTACGCGGCGACGTCGGCGATCGCGTACCTCACCCGGAAGCCGCCGCCGTCGCGCCTCGCCAGGTGCATGGCCTGGTCCAGGTCGACGGAGGTGGGCGGGTCGACGGTGAAGAGGGGAATGTCCGTGGCGTCGTACGCCGGCAGCCGGGGCGCGGCGGCGGCGCGCTCCGCCTCCGCGAGGACGTCGGCGGGGAACTCGCCGGGCACGTCCAGTTCCGTACGCAGATCACGCAGCGCGATCCGCAGAGGGGCGTCGGCGGCGGCGGTCACGCGGAGCTGGCGGCGGGGCATGAGTCGAGGGTAGGGCGGAGGTGGGGTTACGGCACGTGGGTGTGCGGCAACCGATCCCGGACCATCTCGCCGGCCCCGGTACCGTTTCGCGGGGGCCGCACCCCCTCCCCGTACCACCGAAGGAGTCCCACCGTGCTCGTCCTGTTGCCGCCGTCCGAAGGCAAGGCTCCCTCCGGCCGGGGCGCCCCCCTCAGGCCGGAGTCCCTGTCGCTGCCGGGGCTCGCCGAGGCGCGGCAGGCCGTTCTCGACGAGCTCGTCGAGCTGTGTGCCGCGGACGAGGAGAAGGCCCGCACGGTGCTCGGGCTCAGCGAGGGCCTGCGCGGCGAGGTCGCGAAGAACGCCGGGCTGCGCACGGCCGGCGCCCGTCCGGCCGGGGAGATCTACACGGGCGTGCTGTACGACGCCCTCGGCCTCGCCTCCCTCGACCCCGCAGCCAAGCGCCGCGCCACCCGCTCGCTGCTGGTCTTCTCCGGCCTGTGGGGCGCCGTCGGCGTGGGCGACAGGATTCCCTCCTACCGCTGCTCGATGGGCGTGAAGCTGCCGGGCATCGGCGCCCTCGGCGCGCACTGGCGTACGCCGATGGCCTCCGTCATGCCCGAGGCGGCCGGCGACGGGCTCGTCCTGGACCTGCGGTCGTCCGCGTACGCGGCGGCGTGGAAGCCGAAGGGCGAGCTCGCCGGCCGGACGGCGACTGTACGCGTGCTGCACGCGCAGGTCGACGAGAAGACCGGCACCGAGAAGCGTTCCGTCGTGTCGCACTTCAATAAGGCGACGAAGGGCCGCATCGTCCGTTCCCTGCTGACCACGGGGACCGAGCCGAAGGACCCCGGCGAGCTGGTGGAGGCGCTGCGGGACCTGGGGCACGTGGTGGAGGCGGAGGCTCCGGCCAAGGCGGGCAAGCCGTGGGCGCTGGACGTGGTGGTGCGCGAGATCCACTGACAGGGTGAAACGCGAAACCCCAGCTGTTGCAGCATGCGCAATGACCTTTGCGCATGCTGTTCCCGCCGGTGCAGGATGCCCTCATGACCTCCTCCGTGCTGGACCTCGCCCCCGTCATTCCCGTAGTCGTCGTCTCGGACCTCGACGACGCCGTACCCATGGCACGGGCCCTGGTCGCGGGCGGGCTGCCCGCGATCGAGGTGACCCTGCGGACGCCGGTCGCGCTCGATGCGATCTCGGCGATCGCCGACGAGGTGCCGGACGCGGTGGTCGGCGCGGGGACCGTCATCACGGCGCAGCACGTCTCCGAGTCGGTGGGGGCGGGGGCCCGCTTCCTCGTCAGCCCCGGCTGGACGGAGTCGCTGCTGGACGCGATGCGCGGCTCCGGCGTGCCGTTCCTGCCGGGCATCTCGACGACCTCGGAGGTCGTGGCGCTCCTCGAACGCGGCGTACGGGAGATGAAGTTCTTCCCGGCGGAGGCGGCCGGCGGCACCGCCTACCTGAAGTCGCTGGGCGCCCCGCTCCCCCAGGCCAGGTTCTGCCCGACCGGCGGGATCACGGCGGGCACCGCGCCGACCTACCTCGCGCTGGAGAACGTCGGCTGCGTGGGCGGCAGTTGGATGCTTCCCCCCGACGCGGTCGCCGCCAAGGACTGGGACCGCGTCGAGTCCCTGGCACGCGAGGCGGCGGCCCTGCGCTAGCGCAGGTGCGACGTGTCGTTGAGGAGGCGCAGCGACGCGTTGCCGTCGGCGTAGTAGGCCACGGCCGAGACCGATGCCGCCGAGAGCTCCATGCGGAACAGGGACTCCGGCGGGGCGCCGAGCGCGAGCCGCACCAGCGTCTTGATGGGCGTGACGTGCGAGACGAGCAGGACGGTGCGTCCCGCGTACGCGCCGACGAGCCGGTCGCGTGCCGCCGCCACCCGGCGGGAGACCGCCGCGAAGGACTCGCCTCCCGGCGGTGCCGCCTCCGGTGACGCGAGCCAGGCGTTGAGCTCGTCGGGGTGGCGCTCGCGCACCTCACCGAAGGTGAGCCCCTCCCAGGCCCCGAAGTCCGTTTCCCGCAGGTCCTCTTCGAGGTGTACGTCGAGTCCGAGGCGGGCGGCGACGGTGCGTGCGGTCTCCTGGCAGCGCCTGAGCGGCGAGGAGACGACGGCCTGGATCGTGCCGCGCGCGGCGAACGCGGCCGCGGCCCGCACGGCCTGCTCGCGCCCCGCGTCCGACAGGGCGGGATCGGACCCGCCGCTCCCGGAGAACCGCTTCTGCGGCGTGAGCGCGGTCTCGCCGTGCCGCAGCAGAACGAAGGTCGCGGGGGCCCCGAGGTCGGCGGGCGCGGCCCAGCCGACCTGCGGCGCCCGCGAGACGTTGCCCGCGGCCCGCGTATCGGCACCCTCCACCGCGCCGCCACGCGGAAAGGCCACACCATCGGGAGCAGCGCCACCGACCGGAGCGGCAGCACCAGCAGAAGCCCCACCAGCGGAAGCAGCCGCACCGGCAGGAGAAGCCCCACCAGCTGGAGAAGCCGCGCCAGCGGGAGAGGCCCCACCAGCAGAAGAAGCAGCACCGGCACGAGAAGCCCCACCAGCGGAAGAACCCGCGTCGGAGTCGGCGGCGCCACCACCCGCAGCGGCACCACCAGCACCGCCACGCGTGGCGCCCAGTGCCGCCCGTGCTCGCGCCGCGCCCGCCGCCGCGTCCCCCGGCAGGCCGGTGGGCGCCTCGGCCGCCGCACGCGCAGCGGACGTGTCGAGGTCGGCCGTCGAGGTCGACGGCGACCACCGCTCACCCCGCTTGCCCGCGTCCATCGCCTCGTTGGCGAGCCGGTCCGCGTGCTTGTTGCGGTCGCGGGGGATCCACTCGTACGTCACCTGGGAGGCGGGGAAGACCCGCGCCGCCTCCGCCGCGAGCGGCTTCATGTCGGGGTGCTTGATCTTCCAGCGGCCCGACATCTGCTCGACGACGAGCTTGGAGTCCATGCGGACGTGCACCGAGGCGGCCGGGTCCAGCTCGTGGGCCGCCTTGAGGCCGGCCACGAGGCCCTTGTACTCGGCGACGTTGTTCGTCGCGACGCCGATGTACTCCGCGGCCTCCCTCAGGGTCTCCCCCGTGGCCGCGTCGATGACGACCGAGCCGTAGCCCGCGGGCCCCGGGTTGCCCCGCGACCCGCCGTCGGCCTCGACGATGAACTCCCGCACAGACACGGCTCCTAGAGGCCGGACTCGGACGTACGGACCAGGATGCGGCGGCAGTTCTCGCAGCGCAGCACGGTGTCCGGGGACGCCGCCTTCACCTCGTTGACCTCGGTGATGTTGAGCTCCAGGCGGCAGCCCTCGCAGCGCCGCTGGTAGAGCTTGGCGGCTCCGACGCCACCCTCCTTCTCGCGCAGCTTGTCGTAGAGCTTCAGCAGGTCGGCCGGGATGGAGGCCGCCACGACCTGGCGCTCCTTGCCGACGGTGGCGGCCTCGCCGTCGATCTCCTCGAACGCGGCGTCACGGCGGCCCGTCGCGTCGTCGATCTTGGACTGGACCGAGGAGACCCGCTCGGTGAGCTCGGCGACCCGCTCCTGGGCGGACTCGCGGCGCTCCATGACCTCCAGGACGACGTCCTCCAGGTCACCCTGGCGCTTGGCGAGCGAGACGATCTCCTTCTGGAGGTTCTCCAGGTCCTTGGGGGAGGTGACCGCGCCGGAATCCAGGCGCTGCTGGTCGCGGGCCGCGCGCTGACGGACCTGGTCGACGTCCTGCTCCGCCTTGGTCTGCTCGCGGGCGCAGTCGCTCTCCTCGGTCTTCGAGGCGACCAGCAGGTCACGCAGTTGCGTGAGGTCCTTGGTCAGGGACTCGATCTCGGCGTGCTCGGGCAGGGACTTCTTCTTGTGCGCGAGCTGCTGCAGGCGTACGTCCAGGGCCTGGACGTCGAGCAGTCGGATCTGGTCGGCGGGCGCGGCGTTCAGTTGGGGGCTCCAGAGGATTGAGAAGTGTCAGAAGTCGTGGACGCCGCGTGGGCGGTCCAGGGGTCGGTGACCGTCTTCGAGACGTGGACGCGCAGTCCCCATCCGTTGCGGTCGGAGATCTCGTCGAGCTGGGCTGCGGCCAGCTCGCACCAGGGCCACTCGGTGGCCCAGTGCGCCGCGTCGAGCAGCGCGAGAGGCGTGCGTTCGCGGGCCTCGGACGCCGGGTGGTGGCGCAGGTCCGCGGTGAGGAAGGCGTCGACACCGGCGGCGCGCACGTCGTCGAAGAGGCTGTCGCCGGAGCCGCCGCTGACCGCGACGGTGCGGATGAGCGCGTCGGGGTCGCCGGCGACACGGATGCCCTGCGCGGTGGCGGGCAGCCGCTTCGCGGCGCGCTCGGCCAGCTCGCTCAGGGTCAGGGGGTGTTCGAGTTCGCAGATCCGGCCGAGGCCGCGGCGGCCGTGCCGGTCGGCGGGGTCCGGCACGAGGGGGCGTACGACGCGGAGGTCGAGGGCGCCCGCGAGGGCGTCGGAGACTCCGGGGTCGGCACGGTCGGCGTTGGTGTGGGCGACGTGCAGCGCGACGTCGTGCTTGATCAGCTCGTGGACGACGCGGCCCTTGAAGGTGGACGCCGCCACCGTCGTCGTACCCCGCAGGTAGAGGGGGTGGTGGGTGACCAGGAGCTGGGCTCCGAGTGCGACCGCCTCGTCGGCGATCTCCTGGACGGGGTCGACGGCGAAGAGGACCCGGGAGACCTCCGCGTCGGGGTCTCCGCACACCGTGCCGACCGCGTCCCAGCTCTCGGCCAGTTCGGCGGGCCACAGGGCGTCGAGCGCGGCGATGACTTCAGACAGACGGGGCACGAAGAAAGGCTACCTTCCCGCCGCGCCCGGCAGTTCATGCGTTACGCACCGCTACGGGACCGCTACTGAGGCTGCTGCCGGGGCTGCTGCTGGCACCGCTGCTGGGCGCCCCCCTCGCAGCACAATCGCCCCTGCCCTCTCAGGCGAATCCGGACATCTCCACCCTTCTGTGTGAAGCGGACGCTCGTCGGTGCCACGTCAGTGCGTGCGAAAACTAGCTTCGGGGCCGGAGGTGACACCCACGATGACAGCGCCACCAGCACCACCGGCGCCGGCGGCGCCCCCAGTGCCGCCGTCGGCGCCCCCAGCGCCCCCAGCGCCGCCACCGCCCCGGGCCCGCGTCCGCGTCCGTACGCCCGCCCGCGCCGCGGGGTGCACGATCGCGGCGGACGGGTCGTACGCCGCGCGCCTCGCCCGCGCCGCAGGCCCGCCGGACGCCTGGTATCCGGAACGCTGGACCCTCGGCTCCGCCGAGCCGTACGCCGTGCCGCTGCCCGGCAACCAGCCGGAGGAACCGGCCACCGAAGTGCTCCCGATGGCCGACGGCCGTGTCCTCATCCACCGCGTGGTGGGCGAGCGGCACACCTTCGCCCTGCTGTACCCGACGGGCCCGGCCACCGGTGAGGTGCCGCTGGGGGCCGTGGAGTGCGGCGAGCTGAGTTTGCTGCCGCCCGCGCCGGGCGGCACGCGCGCGTACGCCCTCGCGCCCGGCGCGCGTGCCTCGGACGTCTGGCTGGTGGCGGGCGGCGCCTTCGGACCCGAGCACCTCGCCGAGGTGCCGGGCCGGTGCTCGGGCGGCGTCTGGCTGGACGGCACGGACCGCATGCTCGCCCTGGACCGCGAGCTGGACGGCCGCACCAAGACGGTCGCGGTGGACCTGGAGCGCGGCGGCGAGGTCTCCCCGCTCCTGCAGATCGCCGAGGACAGCGACGACCGGCTGCTGCTCGCCGACGCGGACAGCGGCCTGCTGCTGATCCGCTCCGACGCCCCGGGCGAGCACCGCCTGGGCTGGGGCGTCCTCGGCGGTACGCGGCCGGTCCGCTTCCCCGAGAGCCTGCGGCTGCCGGGCCTGACGGTGACACCGTTCGCGATCCAGCCGGGGCAGGTGCTCACGCCGGAGTCCTGCGGGGTGGCGCTGCGGATCGACGGCCCGGCGGCCGGCGGAGGCGGTGCGGGCGGTGTCAGTTGGCTCGGGCTGTGGCGGCCCGCCCGGCGACAGGTGCAGCAACTCGCGGCGCCTCCGGGGTGGTTGACCGGGTCGGGGTGGTGGACACGGGACGGCACCCTGTGTCTGCCGTACGCGACGGGCGCGGTTCCGTGCGGAGTGGCCCGCGTGCGGGCCCCCGCACCGCCCGCCCCCACACCCGCACCCACCCCGGCCTCTGAAGCCCCACCGCCCATCGTCGGCGCGCCCCCGCCGGCCGGCGTCCCGCCCACCCCGCAGCCACCTCCGGCGCACCCCTCGAAGCCCGCGGCGGCACGCCCCGTACCGCTGCAGCAGGCACCCCTCGGCGGGCGGACGGCGGGCGGTTAGACTCGCTCGGCTGTACGAACGATCTTCTTTACGGGGTGAATGGCTTGACTATGACCGAGACCGTCACGGAGACACAGCAGAACACCGCACCACAGCGGCCGACGACCGTGCCCACCGGCGCGCACGTCGGCGCCGGCAGGCACCGGGGCCCGGTGGCCGAGCACGACGAGGCGACGGCGCCGCGGGGGCGGCACCGCAGGCAGGACCAGCAGTCCTGACACCGAGTCGCTCGTCGCAGAAAGGTCTCGCCCCCGCGCCGTCACGAGCGGCACGGGGCGGGACCTTTCTCCGTCACTCCCCCACCCCGATTCCGGGCTCAGCCGCACTCAGTCAGCCGCGCTTGAGCCCCAGGACCTCCGCCGCCGCGAACGTCTCGTTCGCCGGGCGGTCCGCGTAGTAGGGGGAGAGCACCTCGTCCAGCTCGTCGAAGGTGAACGCCTCCTTCGCCGCGTCGAACTTCGCCGCCACCCTGGGCCGCTCGACGACGGCGACCATGCCGCCGTGGACCACGAGCAGCTGCCCGTTGACCCGCCCCGCGGCGGGTGACGCCAAGTACCCCACCAGCGGGGCGACATGCTCGGGCGCCAACGGGTCGAGACGCCCTTCCGCCGGCTCCTCGAACCCGGCGAAGACGTCCTCCGTCATCCGTGTACGGGCCCGGGGGCAGATGGCGTTGGCGGTCACCCCGTACTTGGCGAGGGCCAACGCCGTCGAGGTCGTCAGGCCGACGATGCCGCCCTTCGCCGCCGCGTAGTTGGGCTGGCCCGCCGACCCGGCGAGGAAGGCCTCGGACGAGGTGTTGACGATCCGGCCGTACACCGGGCCGCCCGCCGCCTTGGAGCGCTCGCGCCAGTGGGCCGACGCGAAGTGGGTCGTGTTGAAGTGGCCCTTGAGGTGGACGCGGACGACCGAGTCCCACTCGGACTCGGTCATCGAGAAGATCATCCGGTCCCGCAGGATGCCCGCGTTGTTGACCAGGATGTCGAGCTTTCCGTACGTCTCGACCGCCGACCGCACCAGTCCGCGGGCCTGCTCGTGGTCCGCGACGTCACCGGTGTGGGCGACGGCCTGCCCGCCCGCCGCCCGGATCTCGGCCGCGACCTCCTCGGCGGGCGCCGCCGACGCCTCACCCGAGCCGTCGCGTCCCGGCTGCCCGAAGTCGTTGACGACGACGCTCGCGCCGAGCCGGGCCAGTTCCAGCGCCTCGGCACGGCCGAGCCCGCGGCCCGCGCCGGTGACGATCGCGGACAGGCCCTCAAGTGGCAGTGACATCAAAGTCCCTTCGACGCTCGGAGCGGGTCAGATCTCTGTGCGGGGGTCAGATCTCTATGCAGGTGCGCAGGGCGACGCCCGTGCGCATCTGGTCCAGCGCCTCGTTGACCTCGGCGAGCTGCACGCGGTGTGTGATCAGGCCCGCCAGGTCGATGCGGCCCGCCCGCCAGAGCGCGATGGCCCGCTCGTACGACGTAAGGACGTCCCCTCCCCCGTACATGGAGGGCAGGATGCGCTTCTCGTCGAAGAACAGCTCGAACATGTTGAGCCGCAGGTGGTCGTCCATGGCGCCCGCGCCGACGACGCAGAGCGTGCCGCCGCGCCGCGTCGTCTCGTACGCCGTACGGGTCGTGGCCGACTTGCCGACGACCTCGAAGACGTAGTCGAAGCCCTCGCCCGCGGTGATCCGCTGCTTGGCGTCGGCCAGTTCGTCGGGCGCCACCGCCTCCGTGGCGCCGAACGCGAGCGCCGCCTCCCTGCGCGACGCGACCGGGTCGACCGCGACGATCTGCGCCGCGCCCTTGAGCCGGGCGCCCTGGATCGCGGAGATCCCGACGCCGCCGCAGCCGATCACGGCGACCGACGAACCGACCGCCACGTCCGCCGTGTTGACGGCCGCGCCGAGCCCCGTCGTGACGCCGCAGCCGATCAGCGCAGCGATGTCGAAGGGCACGTCGTCCGGGATCGGCACGGCGCACCCGGCGTCGACGACGACCTCCTCGGCGAACGTGCCGGTGCCCGCGAAGCCGAAGACGTCGGAATCGCCGCCGGGTCGCTTGAAGTTGGGGGTGCCCGCGTTCATGAACCCGGCGAGGCAGAGGTGGGTCTGGCCGCGTCGGCAGGCGGGGCAGGTGCCGCAGGCGGGGAGCCAGCAGAGGAGGACCCGGTCGCCCGGGGCGAGGCCGCTCACGCCGTCGCCGACGTCGATGATCTCGCCGGCGCCCTCGTGGCCGGGGACGAAGGGGGCGGGCTGCGGCAGCACGCCGCTCATCGCCGAGATGTCGGAGTGGCAGAGCCCGGTGGCCCGGACCCGGATCTTCACCTTGCCGGGACCGAACCCCGCCGTCTCCAGGTCGTCGATGACTTCGAGCTTCTCCTGGCCTGTCTCGTGCAGTACGGCTGCGCGCATGGTGCGGCTCCTCTCGTACGAAGACGTATTCGACGCCTCGGGCGTGGTCGACGCCTCAGGCGTGCTCGGCGCCTCAGGCGTGTTCGACGACCGTGTCGGCGAGGACCGGCGCGTCGCCCCGTTCGACCGCCGTGACCGTGGCCTGGACGCGGCCCTCGGTGCGCCACATGCGGATCCGCAGCGTCTCGCCGGGGAAGACGACGCCGGTGAAGCGGGTGCTGTAGCCGCGGACCCGGCTCACGTCACCGCCGAGCTGGGTGTCGACGACGGCCTTGAGTGTCATTCCGTAGGTGCACAGGCCGTGCAGGATCGGCCTGTCGAAGCCGGCGAGCGCGGCGAACTCGGGGTCGGCGTGCAGCGGGTTCCAGTCCCCGGAGAGGCGGTAGAGGAGCGCCTGGTCCTCACGGATGGGACGCTCGACCTCCAGGTCGGGGTCGCCCTCGGGAGCGGGAACACGGGTGGAGGGCCCGCGATCGCCACCGAACCCGCCCTCACCGCGTACGAAGATCTGCGCGTCACTCGTCCACAACGGCGCGTCGTCGTCGGCTACTTCGGAGCGCAGGACGAGGATCGCGGCCTTCCCCTTGTCGTACACGGCGGCGACCCGGGACGTCGTGACGGCCTTGCCCCTGACCGGGATGGGGCGGTGCAGCGTGATGCTCTGGCCGCCGTGCAGGACGGCGGCCAGGTCCACCTCGATGCCGGGCGCGGAGAGTCCGCCGACGACACCCATGCCCGCGCCCGCGACGGTGGCGAAGCTGGGCAGGACGTGCAGCCCGGACTCCAGGGTGTAGCGCAGCTCGGCCGGGTCCGTGGCGGGCAGTCCGGCACCGAGGCCCAGGTGGTAGAGCTGGACGTCCTTGTGGTCCCAGGCGATCTCGGCGGACCGGGGCTCGGCGGCCATGGCCTTCTCGGCGTCGATGGGCATCGGGGGGCAGCTCCTTGGGCCGACGGGAGAAGACCTCGGTGCGACCGTCCGCACCGTCGGCCGCACCGAGGTCGTGACAGGGCCGGAGGCCGCTCCGCGAACGGTCCGCGGAACCGGCCGGTTCTAGAACGCGTTCCAGTCCGGCGATCCCATGTATAGCCGAGGCCCCAGCACTTGTGAACCCTCCTGACGCAACGTCAGATCGCGGGCTCCGCCCGGGTACCGGTGACATTTGTACCGGCCGGGTCCGTACAACCGCATCTGCCGCCGACCCGCCCCAGATTCGTAGCGTCGTAGCCATGACGAACACATCAGACACATCAGATGCATCAGAGGCATCAGACGTAGCCATGACGGGCTCCTCGGAGGCCGGGCCCGCGGTGGCATTCGACGGCGCGGTCAAGACCTTCGGCGGGGTACGCGCCGTGGACGGCGTCGACCTGCGGATCGGGCGGGGCGAGACCGTCGCGCTGCTCGGCCGCAACGGCGCGGGCAAGTCCACCGCGCTCTCCCTCCTGCTCGGCCTCAACGACCCCGACGCGGGCACGGTCCGGCTCTTCGGGCGCTCCCCGGAGCGCGCCGTGGCCGCCGGCCGGGTCGGCGCGATGCTGCAGGAGGGCCGCCAGGTGCCGCGCGTCACCGTCCGCGAACTGGTCTCCTTCGTCGCCCGGACCTACCCCGAGCCGATGTCCGTCGCCCGGGCCCTCGACCTCGCGGGCATCGCCGAACTCGCCGACCGGCGCGTGGACCGGCTGTCCGGGGGCCAGAGGCAGCGGGTGCGGTTCGCCGTGGCGCTGGCCGGCGACCCGGCGCTGCTCGTGCTCGACGAGCCGACCGCCGCCCTCGACGTCGAGGCCCGCAACGCCTTCTGGGCCTCGATGCGCACCTACGCGCGGCGCGGCCACACCGTCCTCTTCTCCACCCACTACCTGGAGGAGGCCGAGGCGCACGCCGACCGGATCGTCGTCCTCGACCGCGGCCGGGTCGTCGCCGACGGCACCGGGGACCGGCTGCGGCGCGCCGCCGGCGGCAGCCTCGTCTCCTTCGACCTGGCGGGCGGCGGCACGGCCGGGCTCACCGAGCTGCCCGGGGTGCGCTCCCTGGAGGTGCGCGGCGGCCGGGCCCGGCTGCGTACCGACGACTCGGACGCGACGGTCCTCGCGCTCGCCTCGCTCGGCGCGATCCGGGGCCTTGAGGTCGCGCCGGCCTCCCTGGACGACGCGTTCCTCGCCCTCACATCGCCCCGACCGACCCCTCCTGCCGCTCTGGAGTCCTTCTGATGTTCGCCTACCTCCGACTTGAGATCCGCAGGACGCTGCGCGACGTGGGCTACGTGATCTCGGCGATCGCGATGCCGGTCCTGATGTACCTGCTGTTCACCAACATCGGCGGGGGCGACGCGGACGCCTGGAAGACGCAGTCGATGATCGGCATGGCCGCGTACGGCGCGCTGGGCGCGGCCATGAACACCGGCACCGGCGTCGCCGAGGACAAGTCCGTCGGCTGGCTGCGCCAGCTCAGGGTCACGCCGATGGCCCCGCGCGAGGTCGTCGCGGGCCGCGCCCTGAACGGTTCGGTCACCGTGCTCCCCTCCATCGCCGCGGTGTTCGTCGCGGGTGGCCTGGTCAACGGCGTACGCATGGACGCCTGGCAGTGGGCGGCGGCCACGCTGCTGCTGTGGCTCGGCTCGCTGCCGTTCACCTTCCTCGGACTCGGCAACGGCTACCGCCTCACCGCCCAGTCCACCGGTGTCGTGAACGTCGCCTGCAATCTCGGCCTCGCGGTCCTCGGCGGCCTGTGGTTCCCGATCACGCAGTTCCCCGACTGGCTGCGCGCCGTCGCCGACTACACGCCCACCCACCGGTTCGCGGACCTCGGCGTCGCGGTGACCGAGCACAGCGCGCCGGGCCTCGTCACCGTGACGGTGCTGCTCGGCTGGCTGCTGGCGTTCGGTTCGTACGCTGTTGTCTCGTACCGGCGGGCCGCGCGCACCGCATGAGCCGTGCGAAGTGCGAACCGTGCGAACCTCGCGAGCCGGAGAACGAGGAACACGAACATGAACAGGCCCTGGATGAACAAGGTCAGCTGCCGGATGCACGAGTGGCAGCACGCCCGCCGGGCGTGGAAGTCGGAGTGGGCGCAGGCCAAGCAGGCCAAGCAGGTCAAGCCCGCCTGTCGCGCCAAGAAGAAGGCGGGCGAGATCCCCCCGCACGAGTTCGGCCCGCCCAACGGCTTCGCTCTGCTGCCCTGGCTGCTCATGGGCATGGGCGCCTTCTCGCACCTCCTCCAGGGCAAGACCCCCAACCCGTGGATCGCGGGCGTGGGCCTGCTCGCCTTCAACTCCCTCTACATCGCCGTGGTGTTCCGCGCGTTCGACAAGGAGAAGCGCACCGCGCCCGCCACTCTCCGGGCGCTCGGCGCCCTGGCCGCGCTCACCGTCGCCCTCGCCGCGGGCTACGGCGGCAACTGGCTGATGTTCTTCCCCCTCCTCGGCCTCGCCGCCGGAGCCGTCGTGCGGGGGCGCGGCCTCGGCCCCGTCGGTCTGGGCCTGAGCACGCTCGCCGGCGTCATCGGCGGCTTCAGGGACGGCTGGGGCGCGGTGAACATCGCCTACGGCACGTTCCTCTCCACCATGGTGACCGCCGCGATCCTCTCCCTGTCCGAGGCCGTACGCGAACTCCGCGACACCCGCGAGGAACTGGCCCGCGCCGCCGTCGAGAAGGAACGCCTCCGCTTCTCCCGGGACCTGCACGACCTGCTCGGCCACACACTCTCCGTGATCGTGGTCAAGGCGGAGGCCACCCGCCGGCTGGCCCCCCGCGACCTGGACGCGGCACTCGGCCAGGTCGCCGACATCGAGTCCGTCGGCCGGCAGGCCCTCACCGAGATCCGGGAGGCCGTCACCGGCTACCGCGAGGGCAGCCTCGCCACGGAGCTCGACCGCGCCCGCGATCTGCTCGGCGCGGCGGGCATCGACACAGTCGTACGCCAGTCGGGCCCACCCCTCGCCCCGCAGACCGCGGCACTCCTCGGCTGGGTGGTCCGCGAGTCCGCCACCAACGTCGTACGCCACTCCGGCGCCACCCACTGCGAGATCGAGGTCACCGGCACCGCGGAGCAGACCCGCCTGGACATCACGGACGACGGCCACGGCGGGGGCGCGGGGGCGCCCGGCACCGGCCTGAAGGGCCTGGCCGAACGCCTCGCGACAGCAGGCGGCTCCCTCACCTCGGGCCCGACCCCCCACACCGGCTACCGCGTCACAGCACTCCTCCCGCTCACCGAGGTGATGCCCGCCCCGGTCACCTCCCCGGGGCTACGGCAAGCGGACCCCGATCCGGCTGGAGAACCACCCGCCCAGCCACGCGGGCACGCTCTGGATGATCACGTGTAGACCGCCGCAGCGGATCTCGAAAACGGGTGCCTTCTGTGTCCTCATGCCCACCAGCATGCACACGGAACAATCCACACAGGAGCTCGTGCACCGCATCACTGCCTCGCGCCACTCGGCGCCACATCCATTCGCCACCCCAGCCTTCACCGGGTCGTGAGCCACGCCGCGAGCCCGCTTCCGGTGGCTGTGGAGAGGGCTGCCACCAGCCAGCCGGGGACGCGCTGGACGGTCAAGTGCAGGCCGCCACAGCGGAGTTCGAAATGCGGGGGCTGCGTGTTGCTGCCCAGTGCGTTGCTGCCCTCTCTGCGGGTCATGGTCACGGTTCGCAGTCCTCTCGCCGGTCTTCGATCAGCTTGGTTCGCATGACCTCTGACTCCTGTCGCACGCCGTTGCGTGACGTCGGTGGAAGAACCGACGCAATGCCAAGACGTGAAGTGGGGCGTCCGGTCAGCGTGGACGCTATGCAGCGATGAGAGATGCACGGGGCGGTATCGGCCACCACAGCACATGCTGTGCCGAGCCCATCACCCCGCGGACGGCAAGTCCCGCGCTGCAGCGGCGTGTTCGGGCCGCTCAGGCGTCTTCGATGCCCTCTCCGGCCTATCGCGCTGATTACGGAAAAAGCCTATCGCCTCCGTCCCCCAAGCCGTCATGAGCCGTATCTGTACAAAAGGAGGGATGGAAATTCGACGTTCTGCACACCGCCGCGTCCGGCGGTGCCGATGTGCAGGTAGTAGCGCTGGAGGCAGAGGGAAAGCCCCGATCGGCACGCTGCGGGCGGGGTTCTCTACTGCTCTGACCAGCAAATTCGCACGTATTCTTGACACATGGAAGAAATGCCCCAGGACCACCGCCCCACCAGATCCATCAGAGTCCTCCTCGCCGAGGACCAGGGCATGATGCGGGGTGCGCTCGCCCTGTTGCTCGGGCTTGAGGCGGACATCGAGGTCGTCGCGCAGGTCGGGGCGGGGGACGAGATCGTCGACGCGGCGCTGGCCGCCCGTCCGGACGTGGCGCTGCTCGACATCGAACTCCCGGGCCGCAGCGGCCTGGACGCCGCGGCCGAGTTGCGCGAGGAGTGCCCGGACTGCCGGGTGCTCATCCTCACGACCTTCGGCAGGCCCGGCTATCTCCGCCGTGCCATGGAAGCGGGCGCGGTCGGCTTCCTGGTCAAGGACGGGCCCGTCGAGGAGCTCGCCGAGGCGGTCCGGCGGGCGTTGCGGGGCGAGACGGTGATCGACCCGGCGCTCGCCGCGGCCGCCCTGAGTGCGGGGCCGAACCCGCTGACCGGCCGTGAGGCGGACGTCCTCAAGGCCTCCGTGGACGGCGCCACGGTCGCCGACATCGCGGGCAAGCTGCATCTGTCGGAGTCGACCGTGCGGAACTATCTGTCCGCCGCGATCGGCAAGACGGGGACACGGAACCGGATGGAAGCGGTGCGGGAGGCCCGGCAACAGGGGTGGTTGTGACCCCCGGGGACGACCGCCCACCCCTACTCCGGGGAAGAAGCCCGCTGCTGCCTCGGCATCCACACCAGCAGCACCACCACACCCACCAGCAGAATGAACCCGCTCGTCCGGAACGCCATCGCGTATCCGTCGGTGAGTGCCTGCCGCGACGCCGAGCCGTTCATCCGCGCGGCGGCCACCGTGGACAGCACCGCGAGGCCGAGTGCGCCGCCCATCGTGCGGGAGGTGTTGACCAGGCCGGACACGAGTCCCGCGTCGCCCGGCGCCGCGCCCGAGGTGGCGAGTGAGGCGAGCGGCGTCGTGGCGAGGCCCGCGCCGAGCATCATCGCCATGCCGGGCAGCAGGATCGAGGTCGCGTACGCCCCGTCGACCGTCATCGCCAGCGACTGCCAGCCGAAGCCCGCGGCGGCCACGAGGATGCCGAGGGCGGAGACGCTCTTCGCACCGAGCACCGGCATCAGGCGCGGCGCGAGCATCGAGCCGAGGACGACGGTGAGCGAGGACGGCATGAGGGCGAGGCCGGCCCTCAGCGGGGAGTAGCCGAGGACGTTCTGGGTGTAGAGCGTCATGAACATCCACATGGCGAACATGCCGCCGCCGCACACGAACATCGCGGCGTTGGCCGCCGACACCGTCCGCACCTTGAACAGCTTGAGCGGCATCAGCGGCGTCTTCGTGCGCGACTCCACCACGAGGAAGGCCGCGAGGAGCGCGAGCCCGGCCGCCAGGGGCACCAGGGTCGGGGCGGCCGTCCAGCCCTTCTCCTCGGTCTGCACGATGCCGTACGCGAGCGTGGCGAGTCCGGCCGTGACGAGGACCGCGCCCGGCACGTCCAGGCGGCGCGTCCGGTCGGCCCTGCTCTCGGTGAGCCAGGCCAGGCCCGCGACGATCACCAGGGCGCCGACCGGCACGTTGATCAGGAGCACCCAGCGCCAGGAGAGCAGGTCGGTCAGGACGCCGCCGACCAGTCCGCCCGCCGCGCCGCCGCCCGCGCCGACCGCCGACCAGACGCCGATGGCCCGCGCCCGCGCCGGGCCCTCGGGCACCGCGGAGGTGAGGATCGTCAGGGTCGACGGCGCGAGGACGGCGGCGCCGAGGCCCTGCACGGCCCGTGCCGCGAGGAGCTGCCACTCGGCCTGCGCGAGGCCGCCGCCGAGGGAGGCGGCGGTGAAGAGGCCGAGCCCCACCAGGAACATGCGCTTGCGTCCGAAGAGGTCCCCGGCCCGCCCGCCGAGCAGCATGAAGCCGGCGAAGGCTATGGAGTACGCGTTGACGACCCACTGCAGCCCGATGGCGCTCATGCCCAGGTCGGAGCGCATCGACGGCAGCGCGGTGTTCACCACGGACACGTCGAGGACGACCAGGAACTGGCCTGCGCAGGCGGTGAGCAGGACCGCCCACACCGGGACGGACCTCTTCGGCGAGCGGCCGGGTCCGGCGGAGGCGGTTGCGGGAGCCGTACCGGCTGTGTAAGTGGTGGAGGGCGTCTGGACCATGACAGTCATCCTCTCAAGCGGGATTCGAGCGACGCATCGGGCGTTCGCTCCCCCCGCCCTGGTCCGACGGACCTAGGTCGAACGCCCCTCCCGTCCCGCTACCCGCGCAGGAGCGTCACCACCGCCGCCCCGCCGAGTCCGATGTTGTGCGCGAGGCCCACCCGCGCCCCCTCGACCTGGCGCGCCGCCGCCTCGCCGCGCAGCTGCCAGGTCACCTCGGCGACCTGCGCGATGCCGGTCGCGCCCAGCGGGTGGCCCTTGGAGATGAGGCCGCCGGAGGGGTTCACCACCCAGCGCCCGCCGTACGTCGTCGCGCCGCTCTCGACGAGCTTTCCCGACTCGCCGGGCGCGCACATGCCGAGCGCCTCGTACGTCAGGAGTTCGTTGATCGAGAAGCAGTCGTGCAGCTCGACGACGTCCACGTCCTCGATGCCGAGCCCGGACGCTTCGTACACCTGGCGTGCCGCCTCCCGCGACATCGGCTGTCCGACGGCGTCGACGCACGAACCGGAGGCGAAGGACTCGCCGGTGTCGGTGGTCATGGCCTGCGCGGCGATCTCCACCGCGCGCCCCGCGAGGCCGTGCCGCTCCACGAACCGCTCGGAGGCCACGACCGCCGCCGCCGCACCGTCCGACGTCGGGGAGCACTGGAGCTTGGTGAGGGGGCGGTGGATGGTCCTGGCGGCGAGGATCTCGTCGACGGTGTACGCGTCCTGGAACTGGGCGTACGGATTGTTCACCGAGTGCCGGTGGTTCTTGGCGCCGACCGCGGCGAGCTGTGCCTCGGTCGTGCCGTACTTCTCCATGTGCTCGCGGGCCGCGTTGCCGAAGATCTGTGCGGTGGGCGGGGTCATCTCGAAGCCGTGGCGCGCGGCCATGATGCCGTAGTGGCGGGCGACGGGAGAGGTCGCGAAGTCGCCCTCTCCCCCGCCCCCGAGCGCCCCGCGCGCCATCTTCTCGAAGCCGAGCGCGAGCACGCAGTCGCTGAGGCCGCCCTCGACGAACTGGCGCGCCGTCATGAGCGCGGTCGAGCCCGTCGCGCAGTTGTTGTTGACGTTGTAGACGGGGATGCCGGTCAGGCCGAGTTCGTAGACGGCGCGCTGGGCGGCTGTCGAGGCCTGGAAGCAGTGGCCGACGGCGGCCTGCTCGATCCTGTCGTACGTGATCCCGGCGTCCTCCAGTGCCTTCGTGCCCGCCTCCTTCGCCATGTCCCAGTACTGCCAGTCCCGCGTCTCGGGCTTCTCGAACCTGGTCATCCCGACACCGACGATGTAGCTCTTCATGAGGTGTGCGCTCCTTAGTCCCTCGGCAGGCCGAGGATCCGCTCGGCGACGACATTGAGCTGGACCTGTGTGGTGCCGCCCGCGATCGTCAGGCAGCGCGACATCAGGAAGCCGTGCAGCGCCCGCTCCCCCGGGCCCTCGCGCACCGCGCCCGCCGCGCCGAGGAGTTCGAGGGCGAGCTCGGCGACCTTCTGCTGGTGCGGGGTCCGGACGAGTTTGCGGACGGCGGCGCCCGCGCCCGGCTCCGCGCCCGCGACCTGCCGGGTGGTGGTGCGCAGGCCGACGCAGGCGAGGGCGTGGGCCTCGGCGGCGAGCGCCCCGATGCGCGCGCGGTACGCGTCGTCCAGCTCGCCGGCGCGGGCGATGAGCGCTTCGAGGCCGGTGCCGAAGGTCAACTGGTCGGCCATGTGGACGCGTTCGTCGCCGAGGGTGTCGCGGGCGACCCGCCAGCCGTCGTCGACCTGTCCGACGACCGCGTCCTCGGGGAGCAGCACGTCGTCGAAGTACACCTCGTTGAAGAGCGAGTCGCCGGTGATCTCCTTGAGGGGCCGGACGTCGATCCCCGGGGCGTTCTTCATGTCGACGAGGAAGTACGTCAGCCCCTTGTGCTTGGGCGCCGACGGGTTCGTACGGGCAAGGAGGATGCCGTGGTCGGCCCACTGGGCCGCGCTCGTCCACACCTTCTGGCCGTTGACGCGCCACCCCCCGTCGACGCGTTCGGCCCGGGTGCGCAGGGCGGCGAGGTCGGAGCCCGCGTCCGGCTCGCTGAAGAGCTGGCACCACAGCAGTTCGCCGCGCAGGGTGGGCGGGAGGTAGCGCTCCCGCTGGGCGTCGGTGCCGTACGTGAGGAGGGAGGGGATCACCCAGGTCGCGATGCCGAGGTCGGCGAGCTTCACTCCGGCCGCCTTCAACTCCTCCTGGACGACGAGCTGTTCGACGGGTCCGGCGCCGAGCCCGTACGGCTCGGGGAGGTGCGGGGCCGCGTAGCCGGTGGGGGCGAGTGCCTTGCGGGCCGCGTCCGGGGCGAGGCCGCGGGCCGGGGCGATGGCCGCGCGGGCCCGGGCGCGGCAGGCCGCCGCCTCCGCCGACGCCTCCGCGGGGAGTTCCAGGTGGAGTTCGCGTCGCGCGCCGCCCTCCGCGAGCCGCACGGCCCGCAGCCGGTGGGCGTCGCCCGCGCCGAGCAGCTGCCGCGCCACGACGGCCCTGCGCAGGTACAGGTGGGCGTCGTGCTCCCAGGTGAAGCCGATGCCGCCGAGGATCTGTACGCAGTCCTTGGCGCAGGAGTACGCGGCGTCCAGGGCCGTGCCCGCGGCGAGGGCGGTGACCAGGCCCCGTACGTCGTCCGGCAGCTCCGGGTCGTCGGCCGCGCGGGCCGCGTCCCAGGCCAGGGCGCAGGCCTGTTCGACGCGGACCAGCATGTCGGCGCAGAGGTGCTTGATGCCCTGGAACTGCCCGATGGGGCGCCCGAACTGCTCGCGGGACTTGGCGTGTTCGGCCGCGGTGTGCAGCGCCCACGCCGCGGTGCCGCAGGCGTCGGCGGCCAGCACGGCGGCCGCCAGGTCGCGGACGGTCGCGGAGTCGACGGCGAGGACCCGGTCCGCGGGCACGTGCGCGGCCCATGCGGTCACTTCGGCGGTGGGCCTGGTCGGGTCGGCGCTCCGGTGGGTACGCACGGTCAGCGCGGCGGCGTCGACGGCCAGCCACACCGGGCCCGCCGCCCCCTCGACCGAGGCGGCGGGCAGGACGAGCAGGTCTGCCTCGCCACCGGAGAGGACGGGCGGTGCCGTGCCGTCGAGGACGTACCCGTCGGGTCCGGAGACGGCGGTGAGGGTGCCCACGTCGCCCACGTCCAGGGCGACGGCGCCGATCCGGGCGCCGCGGGCCAGCTCGGCGGCGAGCGCCCGCGCGCCGGCGCGGCGCAGCACCAGCGAGGCGAGGGAGCTGGCCACGAAGGGCCCGGGAAGCGCGGCCCGCGCCGCCTCTTCAAGAACCACGGCGAGGTCGAGGAGCCCCCCGCCCCCGCCTCCGTGCTCCTCGGGCAGGTGAACCCCGAGCAGCCCCTGCCCGGCAAGCCCGTCCCAGTGGGTGGGGCGGGTGCTGATGGGGGTGGGGCGGGTGCCGCTGGGGCTGGGGCGGGCACCGCTGGGGCTGGGGCGGGCACCGCCGGAAGCGGGACCGTCGCCACCGGAAGCGGGGCCTTCCCGAGCCGGACGGGGTGGCGAGGCCGGGCGGGACGCCGAGGCCCGGCGGGATGGCGAGGCCCGGCGGGATGGCGAGGCCGGCCCGGGTGGTGGGGCCGGGGACGTGTCGAGCAGCTCGCGCGTCTGCTCCGGCGGTGCGGCGCGTGCGATCCAGCCGCGTACCGCCGACGCCAACTCCCCTTGTTCCCGCGTGATTCCGATCCCCATCGCGATCTCCCTGCGCATCCTCGCCGGTGACAGCTGCCGGGACGGAGGCAGAGTAGAACACGTTCCAATCTGACGGAAGGTCAGATGCGGGACAGTCACCGAGGCGGGGCCCCTCCGCGACTGATGACTCGGTTAACAGCAGGTCAAGAATTCCCCTCGTACGACATCCGTCGGAATAGTCGCCCGGGGATACAGGTTCGACCTACAAGTACCTGCCGAACCCGACCTTCCGCCGGAGGCCCCCAGCAATGTCGATGTCGACGACCCACCCACGCGGCATACGCGGAGTCGTCCCCGTACTCGCCTTCTCCGGCATCGTCGTCGCGGTGATGCAGACCCTGCTCGTGCCGGTCATCAAGGATCTGCCCGCGCTGCTCGACACCTCGCCGTCGAACGCCACCTGGGTCATGACGTCGACCCTGCTCGCGGGCGCCGTCTCCACGCCGATCATGGGCCGCCTCGGCGACCTCTACGGCAAGCGGAAGATGCTGCTCACCAGCCTCGCCGTGATGGTCGTCGGCTCGCTCGTCTGCGGTTTCACCGACAACCTGATCGTGATGATCGTCGGCCGCGCGCTGCAGGGCTTCGCCATGGGCGCCATCCCGCTCGGCATCGGCCTGATGCGCGACGAGCTGCCCCGCGAGAAGCTCGGCTCGGCGATGGCCCTGATGAGCTCCTCCATCGGCGTCGGCGGCGGCCTCGCCCTGCCGCTCGCCGCGCTCACCGCGCAGCACGCCGACTGGCACGCCCTCTTCTTCGGCGCGGCGGGCCTCGGCGTGCTCTCCATCGTCCTGACCCTCGTCTTCGTGCCGGAGAGCCCGGTCCGCGCCCAGGGCACCTTCGACGTGCTCGGCGCGTTCGGCCTCTCCGCCGGCCTCGTCCTCTTCCTCCTCCCCATCACGAAGGGCAGCGACTGGGGCTGGACCTCCGGCATGACGCTCGGCCTCTTCGGCGCCGCGGCCGTCGTCCTCGTCCTGTGGGGCGTGATGGAGCTGCGCCTGAAGGCCCCGCTGGTGGACCTGCGCACCACGGCCCGCCGCTCGGTGCTCTTCACCAACCTCGCCTCGATCATGGTCGGTGTCGCCTTCTACGCCGTCTCGCTCGTCCTGCCCCAGCTCCTCCAGCTGCCCACGGCAACCGGCTACGGCCTCGGCCAGTCGATGGTCGTCGCGGGCCTGTGCGTGATGCCGCTCGGCCTGACGATGATGTTCACGGCCCCGGTCTACGCCCGCCTCTCGGCGAAGTACGGCCCGAAGGTGACCCTCATCCTCGGCATGCTGATCATCGCGATCGGTTACGGCGCCGGGCTCGGCCTGATGAGCGCCGCCTGGCAGACCGTCGTCATCGCGGTGCTCCTCGGCGCGGGCATCGGCCTCGCCTACTCCTCGCTGCCCGCCCTCATCATCGGCTCGGTCGACCCGTCCGAGACGGGCGCGGCCAACGGCCTCAACACGCTGATGCGCTCGATCGGCACGTCGGTGTCGAGCGCCGTGATCGGCATGGTCCTCGCCAACACCGCGGACCACGTCGGGGGCGTCGCCGTGCCCACCATGCACGGCTTCCGGGTCTCGTTCCTGATCGCCACGGGAGCGGTCGTCATCGGCCTGCTCTTCGCCCTGCTGCTGCCCTCCGCGCGCCGCCCCGCCACCACGCAGCTGCGCGCGAGCAGCGAGGAGGACGCCAACCTGGAGCGGGCCACCGAGGCACTCGCGGGCTTCCACGGCCAGGTGCGGGACGCGGCCGGGACGCCCGTGCCCCGCGCGAAGGTGACGCTCATCGACCGCAGGGGCCAGCAGGCGGGCGCGGCCCTGACGGACGACGGCGGACGGTACGAGCTGGCGGTGCCCGGGGACGGTTCGTACGTCCTGGCGGTGCGCGCCACGGGGCACGGGCCGCTCGCCTCGGCGGCGGCCCACCCCGGCCAGGACCGACCGGTCCGGATGGACCTCGCCCTGCCGAGCGAGAGCGGGAGCGACGTCCCGGCCTGAGCGGAGCCGCCCCACGGCACCCCCGTCACCACGGTGGCGGGGGTGCCGTGCATCATGAGCCGGACCGCACCGCCCGCGCACGCACACGCGCACGCCCCCGGAGGAAGCCATGGCCGCCGAGCCCAAGCCGGAGATTCTCGCCGCCTTCGAGGCCGCCAAGGGCTTCATGCCCCGCGACGAGGGGCTCGCGCTGTACGCGGCGGCCACGGAGGCCGCGGTGCTCGGGCTGCCCCTCCTGGAGGTCGGCACGTACTGCGGCCGCTCCACGATCCTGCTGGCGGACGCGGCCCGGCAGGCCGGCGTCGTCGCGATCACCGTGGACCACCACCGCGGCAGCGAGGAGCAGCAGCCCGGCTGGGAGTACCACGACCCGGAGACGGTGGACCCCGAGGTCGGCCGCATGGACACGCTGCCCACCTTCCGCCGCACGCTGCACAGGGCCGGCCTGGAGGACCACGTGATCGCGGTCGTCGGGCGCTCGCCGCAGGTGGCGAAGGCGTGGGGCGGCGCGCTCGGCCTGGTCTTCATCGACGGCGGTCACACGGACGAGCACGCCACGGCCGACTACGAGGGCTGGGCACCGCACGTCGCGGAGGGCGGGCTGCTCGTCATCCACGACGTGTTCCCCGACCCCGTCGACATCATGACCGGGCAGGCGCCGTACCGCGTCTACCTCAGGGCTCTGGAGTCCGGCGCGTTCACCGAGGTGGCGGTGACGGAATCGCTGCGGGTGCTGCGGCGGACGGGGACGGGGATCTGACCGTCTCCTGGAGCCGACCGAGGGTCTGACCGCCGCCCGCACCCGCGCGGGGACCCGCCCACCGGCCCGTACCCAAGCGGGGATCCTGCCCCGCGGATAGGCTCGCCCTCGTGTCGTACGTAGGTCCGGAATTCGATCCGTCCCAGCCGCCCAAGCGCCGCATCGGCCGTCCGCTGACGGTGGCCGTCGCCGTGCTCGTACCGACGTGTCTGGCGGGCTGGCTCGTCCACCAGGCCACGAGCGGGTCCGACGGGAACGAACCCGCGAGATCGCTGCCGGCGTCGTCGAGCGCGTCCGCCGGACAGGGCGCGTCGTCCGGGTCCACGTCGTCCTCCTCCTCGGGCACCAGCGAGCCCGGCGACGGGGAGGAAAAGGGTAAAGACGGCAAGAGCGGCAAGGTCGGGACGGGCGACGACAACGATTCGGCCACGAAGACGCCTCCGCGCCGCCCCGCGGCCGACGGCCCCCTCAAGGGCAAGGTCGTCGTGGTCGACCCGGGCCACAATCCCGGGAACTTCCGCCACACGGCGGAGATCAACCGTCAGGTCGACATCGGGACGAACCGCAAGGAGTGCGACACGACGGGCACGTCGACCAACGACGGCTACACCGAGGCGAAGTTCACCCTGGACGTCTCCCGCCGCCTGCGCGTCCTGCTCGAAAAGCAGGGCGCCACGGTCAAGTTCACCCAGGACGGCGACCGCCCCTGGGGCCCGTGCGTCGACGAGCGCGCCCGGATCGGCAACAAGGCCAAGGCCGACGCGGTGGTCTCCATCCACGCCGACGGCTCCGGCGCGGGCAACCGCGGCTACCACGTGATCCTGCCCGCGAAGGTGAAGTCCGGCGCGGCCGACACCTCCGCGATCGTCGCCCCCTCCGCGGAGCTGGGCGAACGCATCGCCGGAGCCTTCGTGGGCGCGACCGGCAGCGCCCCCTCCAACTATGTCGGCGGCGGCACCGGCCTCGACGTCCGCAAGGACCTCGGCGGCCTCAATCTCTCCACGGTCCCCAAGGTGTTCATCGAGTGCGGCAACATGCGCGACGCGAAGGACGCGGCGTTGCTGAAGAGCGGTGCGTGGCGCCAAAAGGCGGCACAGGGCATTTCTGAGGGAATCGCGGGATTCCTGCGGAAGTAGAGGTGAACGTCTTCGCGACGAAGCGTGGACGTCTTTATCCCGAGCAGACACCCCGCGTGTCCGGACGATATTGTCCTCCCTACGATGAGGGGCCACCCCCGCGCTTCGCGCACCGCGACACGAACGCGACTACGGCGACAGCGACGCCTCCACTGACGAGACGACTGACGAAGGACCTGAAGTGAATTTCCGCTCCCTCACTAGAGGCGACGGCGTGGTGATCGGAGCAGCGGTGTTGCTCTTCATTGCCTCGTTCCTCGGCACTTTCGACGGCGATGGTGACGATGTCCCCAACGCCTGGGACAACGGCAACCTGCTGATGAGCGTGTATCTGCTCGGCATCATCGGCGCGGCGCTCATCGCTGTCGGCCGCGCCATGCAGCCGCAGCGCAAGATCGCGGGTCTGGACCTGGGGCAGCTGGGCATCGCCTTCACGCTGGCCGCCGCCTGGTCCTCGCTCGGCGCGATCTTCGACACCGACCAGTCCTTCGGCGTCGTCTTCAAGCAGCTCAGCCAGTTCGGCGGCGGGCAGGGCAGCACCGACTCCCCCGACGCCGGCGTCGGCCTCATCCTCGGCCTGATCGGCGCTCTGGTGCTCGCCGCCGCCGCGGTCGCGACCCTGGCCGTCCCGGCCCTGAAGGCCCCCCTCATGGGCGGCCCGAAGCCGATGGCCCCGCAGCCCTACGGCGGTCAGCCGCAGGGTGGCTACGGCTACCCGGGCGCCGGCGCGGGTCAGCCGCAGCCGGGTGCGCCGTACGGCGGTCAGCCGGGTCAGCCGCAGGGCGGCCAGTCCTTCGGCGGGCAGCCGCAGCCGCAGGCCGGGCAGACCCCGCCGCCCGCGCAGGCGCAGCCGGCCGGTGACTTCTCGCCGTTCTGGTTCGCCGTGCCGGTGCCGCGTCCGCTGTACGCGGAGGACGGCTCGCCCACGCCGATCGCCGAACTGGCGCCCGGTACCTGGTACTTGGCCGTCGAGCAGCGCGGTCCCGGCCTGGTGGCCCAGACGCAGGACGGTCGTCGCGGCGTGCTGCAGGACACCACGGGGATCCAGCGCGGCTGACCCCACGCACAGCGGTATCGCGGCCCCTCGCCCTTCCGGGCGGGGGGCCGTTGTCGTACAGTCGCCCCTCGGTCCCGGCGACTGGGAGGGCGTATGCGGCTCGGGCTCGCACTCGGCTACTGGGGACACGGCCCCGATCCCGGGCACGTCGCCCTCGCCCAGGAGGCCGAGCGGCTCGGCTACGACTCCGTGTGGACCGCCGAGGCGTGGGGCTCGGACGCCTTCACGCCGCTGACCTGGATCGCATCGCAGACCTCGCGGATCAAGCTGGGCACGGCCGTCGCGCAGATGGCGGCGCGCTCCCCCGTCACCACCGCCATGCACGCGCTCACCCTCGACCACCTCTCCGGCGGCCGGCTGATGCTCGGGCTCGGGCTGTCCGGGCCGCAGGTGGTGGAGGGCTGGTACGGGCGGCCGTTCCCCAAGTCGCCGCTGACCGCGACGCGTGAGTATGTGGAGGTGATCCGGCAGGTTCTGCGGCGTGAGGGGCCGGTGGAGGTGGCGGGGCGCTTCCACGCGCACCCCTATACCGGTGAGGACGGCACCGGCCTCGGCAAGGCCCTCAAGCCGATCACCCACCCCCTCCGCGCCGACCTGCCCGTCCTGCTCGGCGCGGAGGGTCCCAAGAACATCGCGCAGACGACGCGGATCGCGGACGGCTGGCTGCCGCTGTACTGGTCGCCGCTGCGGACGGATGTGTACGAGGCCTCGCTCGCCGATATCCCCGAGCGCTTCCTGATCGCGCCCATGGCCCGCGCCAAGGTCTGCGACGACGTCGCCGAGGGACTGCTGCCCGTCAAGGCCATGCTCGGCTTCTACATCGGCGGAATGGGGCACTCCGCCCGAAACTTCCACGCCGACCTGATGGCCCGCATGGGGTACGAGGCGGAGGCCCGGCACATCCAGGAGCTGTTCCTCGCGGGGCGCAGGGAGGAGGCGGTCCTCGCCGTGCCCGACGCCTTCGCGGACGAGATCTCGCTGGTCGGACCGCGGGCACGGATCGCGGAGCGGCTCGAACTGTGGCGCGAGGGCCCGGTGACGGACCTGCTCGTGCTCGCCCCTGACCCGCACACCCTGCGGGTCCTCGCCGAGCTCAACTCGTGAGGTCCGGGCGGCTCAGCCCTTACGTCCGGGCGGCTCAGCCCTTCGCCAGCTCGCCCGCCGACGGCACCTTGTCCTTGACCTCGGCGCCCGCCTTGCTGCCCGCGCCCTTCACATCCTTGATGATGTCGTCGAAGGAGTTCACGACCGAGTCCGTCCCCTCGCCCTTGCGGAGCTTGGAGGGGAGGTCCTTCAGGGCGTCGATGCCGGACGTCAGCGGGGCCACCGCCTTGGAGAGGGTGGGATCGCCCTTCGCGTTCTTCGTCGCGGCCTTCAGCCTGTTGTACGTGAACGCGCCCGCGAGGCCCGCCTTGACCAGGGCGAACTTACGGCCGTTGGCGCCCTTCTTGAACTTGCCCGCGCGGTACGGCTTCACGATCCACTGGTAGGTCGCCCCCGCGGCGAGCCCCGCGTTGGCGACGAAGCGGGTCTTGGCGAACTTCTGCTTCTCGGCGCTCGCACTGGCGCTGGTGGACGGGGCGGACGCGGTGGCGGTGTCCTCGCCGCTGCCGCCGCAGGCCGTCGCACCGGCCAGCAGGGTGCAGCAGAGCGTGAGGGAAACTCCGGCGCGGCGGACGGTTACGGTGCTGGGCACGGCGGGGGCCTCCAGGCGTGGGCTGGGTGGCCCGCGGGAGAGCGCGGACCTCTTCGCAGCCTCACCCGGCCCGTCGGGCCCCGCCACTGGAGCGGCCCGAACGGGTTTCGAACAGGGCGCTCCCCGGTACTCGGCCGCCATGTCTCCCACGCGGAACTCCCACGGCAGCACCGCGGCACGGGTCATCGCGCTCGTCGCCGACATCATGGCCGCGATCCTCGCCCTGTGGATCCTGATGTACCTGCTGGACGCGAACCGCGCCAACGACCTCGTCCAGTTCATCCACGACGCGGCCCGCTGGCTGGCAGGCTGGTCCCACGACTTGTTCACCTTCGACGAGACCTGGGCCCGCGTCGTCGCAGGCTACGGCCTCGCCGCAGTCGTCTACCTGTTCATCGGCCACGCCGTCGCGAACCGCCTGCGCCGCTACTGAGGCACGCGCCCCGCCAGGGGCGCGGGGAACTGCGCGCCCGGCCACGTCCGGCCCGCAGACTTCCCCACTGCCCCGCGGAGCGTCAGTCGCAGCACTCCGGGTCCAGCCCCCGCGGCAGGCGGTCGCCCGAGAAGACCGCGCAGGTCGCCTCGTCGCCGCCCAGGGCCGCTGCCGCGAGGAGCAGGGAGCCCGCCGTCCAGGTGGTGAGTTCCTCGGGCCAGATCGTCTTGTCGTCGAAGACGTAGCCCGTCCAGTACAGGCCCGACTCCGGGTCGCGCAGGTGCTGGATGGACTGGAGGATCTCCAGGGCGCGGTCCGACTCGCCGAGGATCCAGAGCGCGAGGGCCAGTTCGGCGCTCTCGCCGCCGGTGACCCAGGGGTTCGGGACCACGCAGCGCACCCCGAGGCCGGGGACGACGAAGCGGTCCCAGCCCTCCTCGATACGGGACTTGGCCTCCGTGCCGGTGAGCGCGCCGCCCAGGACCGGGTAGTACCAGTCCATGGAGTAGCGGTCCTTGTCGAGGAAGCGCTCGGGGTGGCGGCGGATCGCGTGCGCGAGGGCGCCGGCCGCCAACTCCCAGTCGGGCTGCGGCTCGTCGCGCTGCTCGGCGATGGCGAGGGCGCAGCGCAGCGCCTGGTGGATGGAGGAGGAGCCGGTCAGGAGGGCGTCCGTGACGGGCGTGCCGTCGTCCTCCCGCTTCCAGCCGATCTGCCCGCTGGGCTGCTGCAGCGCCAGGACGAACTCGACGGCGGCGACCACGGCGGGCCACATGCGGTCGAGGAACGCCTCGTCGCCGGTGGAGAGGTAGTGGTGCCAGACGCCGACCGCGAGGTACGCGCAGAAGTTGGTCTCACGGCCGCGGTCGGTGACGTCGTGCGGGTCGCCGTCGGCGTACGCCGCGTACCAGGAGCCGTCCGGGTTCTGGTGGCGGGCGAGCCAGTCGTAGGCGCGCTCGGCGGCGGCGTGTTCGCCCGACGCGTCCAGCGCCATCGCGGCCTCGGTGTGGTCCCACGGGTCGAGGTGGTGGCCGCGGAACCACGGGATGGCGCCGTCCTCGCGCTGGACGGCGAGGATGCCGCGTACCGTCGCCGCGGCCTGAGCGGCCGTCAGGACGCCGGGCAGGACGAGGTGTTCGGTCCGCTCCGGGCTCGTCACTTGGCGGCCGCCGCGGCGTCGGCGGTAACTGTGGGGTCTGCTGCGGCTGTGTCCGCGGGCAGGTGCGGCTTGGTGGCGTAGGCGACGAAGCTCTTGCCCACCACCGGGTTCAGCAGTTGCTCCGCCACCCGCGTCGCCAGGGGCTTCTTCATGATGTCCCAGACCAGGAGCTTGTGGTACGCGCGCACCGGCAGCGCCTTGTCGTTGTCGACGCCGAACGCGCACTTGAGCCACCAGTACGGCGAGTGCAGCGCGTGCGCGTGGTGGGTGCCGTACGGCTTGAGGCCCGCTTCCTTCATCCGCCCGAGCAGCTCGTCCGCCTTGTAGATGCGGATGTGGCCGCCCTCGACCTCGTGGTAGGCGTCGGAGAGGGCCCAGCAGACCTTCTCGGGGCCGTAGCGCGGGACGGTGACCGCGATGCGGCCGCCGGGCTTGAGGACGCGGACCATCTCCGCGAGGACGCCCTTGTCGTCGGGGATGTGCTCCATGACCTCGGAGATGATCACGACGTCGAACGACGCGTCGGGGAAGGGGAGGTTGAGCGCGTCGCCCTCCATCGCAGTAGCGGTCGCGCCCGTCGGCGCCTCGCCCGCCTCCTTCATTGCCGCGAACCACTTGGCGACCTCGCGGATCTCCTCGGTGTTCCGGTCGAGGGCGACCACTCGCGCGCCGCGCCGGTAGCACTCGAAGGCGTGCCGGCCCGCGCCGCAGCCCAGGTCGAGGACGCGGTCGCCCGCGGCGAGCGGGAAGCGGGTGAAGTCGACGGTCAGCATCAGCGATGGCTCCCGGAGTGCGTCGAGTACGTCGTGGTGGCCGCGGCGGCGCGGCCGGGGTTCGTGGCCGCGGCGCGGGCGATGGCCTCGCGGTAGCGGTCGGCGGTGCCCTTGGCGGCCTGCGCCCAGGTGAACTTGGCGAGGACGCGTTCACGGCCGGCCGCGCCGAGCCGCGCCCGCAGCCCGGGGTCGCCGAGCAGCCGGTTGAGGCCGACGGCCAGCGCGCCCGCGTCGCCCGGCGGGACCGCGAGGCAGGTCTCGCCGTCGGGGCCCGCGACCTCCGGGATCGCGCCGCCGGTGGTGGCGAGGAGCGGGGTGCCGGTGGCCATCGCCTCGGCCGCGGGGAGCGAGAACCCCTCGTACAGCGAAGGGACGCAGGCGACCTGCGCCGAGCGGACGAGGTCGACGAGTTCGGCGTCGGTGATGCCCTTGACGAACTCGACGGCGCCTTCGAGGCCGTAGCGCTCGATGGCCTGGGCGACGGGTCCGTCCTCGGCGCGCTTGCCGACGACGACGAGGTGGGCGCCGGGGTGTTCGGCGCGGACCTTGGCGAGCGCCTCGACGAGGTGGACGAGGCCCTTGAGCGGCACGTCGGCGCTGGAGGTGGTCACGATCCGCCCCGGCACCTCGGGGACGGCCGGGTCCGGCGAGAAGAGGCCGGTGTCGGCGCCGATGTGGACCACGCTGATCCGGTCGTCGCGGACGCCGAGGTGGTCGACGATCTCCTGGCGGGAGGTGCCGGAGACGGTGAGGACCGACGGCAGGCGGCGCGCGACGCGCTTCTGCATGCGGGTGAACGCGTACCAGCGGCGGACGGAGGCGCGGCGCTTCCAGTCGGGCGCGGCGTCCAGCTCCAGCTGCCGGTCGACGGTGATGGGGTGGTGGATGGTGGTGACCAGGGGGGCGCCGAGGTCGCCGAGGAGGCCGTACCCGAGGGTCTGGTTGTCGTGCACGACGTCGAAGTCGCCGCGCCGGGCGCGCAGATGCCGCCGGGCCCGCAGGCTGAAGGTGACGGGCTCGGGGAAGCCGCCGGTCCACATCGTCGCCACTTCGAGGGCGTCGACCCAGTCGCGGTACTCGTCGCGCCCGGGCGTGCGGAAGGGGTCGGGCGAGCGGTAGAGGTCGAGGCTCGGCAGCTCGGTGAGTTTGAGACCTGCCAGGTCCGCGCCCTCGTCCAGGACGGGGTAGGGCTGGGCGCCGATCACTTCGACGCTGTGGCCGAGCCGGGCCAGTTCGCGCGAGAGATGGCGTACGTAGACGCCCTGTCCCCCGCAGAACGGGTTCCCTTTGTACGTGAGGAGTGCGATGCGCAACGGGCGCTCGCCGTCGGCGCCAGAGCCCTTTCGGGGGCCTGCCTCCATGGCCTCAGCGGTCACTCTCGGCCCCCTTCTCCCTGCAGTTCTCCGCGAGGTTACGCCGGGACGGTAATCTAGAACAAGTTTCAGACTTGATCGCTGAATGATCGCTGAACGAGCTTTGAATCTACCGGCAGGTAGGCGAGGTGTAAGGCCCGGATCAGGTGATTCGCGCCACCACGGGCTCCCTGCCATGCTGTGCGATCTCGCGAGGCGTTTTCGGAGGGGCATCGACATGACAGCGGAAGTCAAGGCGGCGAACCCTGCGGCGCCGCCCCTCACCGAGCGCCAGGAGGCGCGCCGCCGCCGCATCCTGCACGCCAGCGCCCAACTGGCCAGCCGGGGCGGGTTCGACGCCGTGCAGATGCGGGAGGTCGCCGAGGCCGCCGGGGTCGCCCTCGGCACCCTCTACCGGTACTTCCCCTCCAAGGTCCATCTGCTGGTCGCCACCATGCAGGACCAGCTGCAGCACATGCACACGACCATCAGGAAGCGCCCGCCGGCCGGCGAGACGCCCGCCGAGCGGGTCGCCGAGACGCTGATGCGGGCCTTCCGCGCGCTGCAGCGCGAGCCGCACCTGGCGGACGCGATGGTGCGGGCCCTGACCTTCGCGGACCGCTCGGTGAGCCCCGAGGTCGACACGGTGTCCCGGCTGACGACGGCGATCATCCTGGACGCGATGGGGCTGGCCGGGACGCCGACCGCGCAGCAGCTCTCCGCGGTGCGGGTCATCGAGCACACCTGGCACTCGGCGCTGATCACCTGGCTCTCGGGCCGGGCCTCGATCGCCCAGGTGAAGATCGACATCGAGACGGTGTGCCGGCTCATCGACCTGACGGCGGAGCCCCGGGCGTAAAGAAGTCCGCCCCGCCGTCTGTCGCACAGGGGCGCACAGTCGTATGGCAAATGCGCCCCCCGCGTCCTCCTTGGCCAGTTCTCTGCGTCACGAAGGGGGTACTCACCGCTATGAATGGTCAGCGTGCTTGAACGGAGCAACCGGAAGCGGGGGGCTGGAGGGGCAAGTGTGATCCGGGTTCTTCTCGTGCACGACGCCTGTCTGTTGCGAATGGCTCTGGCGGAACAACTCGCCCGGGAGCCGGATCTGGAGGTGTTCCACGCGCCGTGGTCACACGCGCGCGGCCGTCAACGCAGCGTAAGACCGGACCTCTGCGTGGTGGATCTCGACGACGAGGCCACCTACGCGATGGACCCGCTCGGCGAGCTGACCGGGCCCTCGGCACTTGGGAGGGGCTGCCGGGTCCTGGTGCTCGCCACGGCCAACCGGCCGGGCCAGCTGCGGCGGGCGGCGGAGGCGGACGCGCTCGGTTATGTGAACAAGGCGAGCCCGCCGGAACGGCTGCTCGCCGGTATCAGACAGGTGGCGGCAGGTCAGCGGTTCGTCGACGAATCGCTGGGGTTCGGCTTTCTGAAGGCGGCTCAGATGCCGCTCACCCGGCGGGAGTTGAGCGTTCTCTCACTCGCCGCGAGGGGCGCGTCGGTCGCCGAGATCGCGAACAGCCTCCATCTGTCCAACGGCACGGTGCGCAACTACATGGCCGCGATCACCCGCAAGACCGGGGCGCGGAACAGGATCGACGCCATAAGGATCTCGCAGGGCGAGGGGTGGGTGTGAGCCGGCAGCCGGCTCTCCCCAGTCCCCCGCCCCGTTGAGGTCCCGGTAGAGAGAGGACCGCTCCAGCAGCTCGTCGTGCCGGCCGCACAGGGCGTTCGCCCCGTCCATCACCAGGACGCGGTCGGCACGGCGGGCCGAGCTGATGCGGTGGGCGATCACCACCAGGGTGCCGCCCGGGCGCGCCGCGAAGGCCCGTTCGGCGCGCGACTCCGCGACCGGGTCGAGGTGACACGTCGCCTCGTCGAGGACCGCCAGCGGGGCGTACGAGAGGTGGGCGCGGGTCAGCGCGACCAACTGCCGCTCCCCGGCGGAGAGTTCCGCGGGGACGAGCGGGGCGTCGAGCCCGCCGAACCGCTCGATCAGCGGGGCCAGGCCGACCGCTTCGGCGGCGGTGAGCATCTCCTGCTCCGGGACGGGGTCCGCCCGCAGGTAGCACAGGTTGTCGCGGAGCGTCCCGGTGAAGACGTACGCCTCCTGCGGGATGAGGACGCGCCGCCCCACCGCCCTCTCGCCGCACACGGGAAAACCGTCGACTCGCACGTCTCCCGCGTCCGGTTCGAGGAGTCCGGCGACGATTCCGGCCAAAGTTGACTTGCCGATCCCGCTGGGTCCGACGACGGCGAGATGCTCCCCGCGGGCGACGGTGAGCTCCAGGTCCCGCAGGACGGGTTCGGCGTGGGGGCCGTAGGCGAAGGTGACGGAGGAGAGGCGGAGGGCGGGGGTCTCGCCTCCGCGCGCCCCGGCGCCCGCTGCGGCCTCCGGCGAGGGGATTTCGGCGGCCTCCTGCGGCGGGTCCCACGTGAGGCGGCGCAGGACGATCGCCAGGCGGGAGCCGCTCGTGCCCAGGCCGTTGATGAGGTTGTTGAGGGCGGGAAGCAGGGCCTGGGTGACGTAGGCGAGGGCGCCCACGAGCGCGCCGGGCGTCACTCCGTTGTCCAGGAGCCAGGGGCCCGTCGCGAGGAGCAGGACGAGCGGGAGCTGGCCGCCGATCGCGAGGGCCGCCGTGCGCAGGACGCCCCAGCGGGCGAGCGCGCCGGCCGCCGCGTACTCCTGGGCGACGCCCCGGCCGAGGTCCTCCGCCACCCCCTGCTCCGCGCCCGCCGCGGCGACATCCCGCAACCCCGGCCCCACCACGCCCAGTTGACCCGCGAGGCCCTCGTCCGCGATCAGGAAGTCCTCCTGCCGGCGGGCCAGCGGGCGCAGCGACGCCACGAAGAGGCCGATGCCCGCCAGGAGCGGCGGCGCGACCACGAGGAGGAGGAGCGGGTCCAGCGAGAAGAGCCCGGCGAGCGCGCCCGCCGCCGTGAAGACGAAGGAGCGGGAGACCATCACCAGGCCCGCGAAGGTGTCCCTGGCGATCTCCACCTGCTGGGTGAGCCGGGACACGGCGCCGCCGTCCGCGTCGCGCAGGCCCCGCCCGACGACCTGCCGCACGAGGGTGTCCCGCAGCGGCTCCACCAGGTCGGCGACGGCACGGTACACCTGCCCCGTGCCGTACGCGGCGACGAGGACCCCGAGCGCGGCCGCGCCGAGCCAGCCGAGGCCGACCGCCTCGCGCCCGTCGAGGAAGCCGTCGTCCAGGGCGCGGGCGAGGGCGTACCCGGTGAGGAAGGTCTGGCCGGTCTCCAGGACGGACCAGATCGCGAGCCGCACCACCACCGGCCACCTGCGCCGCAGGAAGCGGACGCCTCGGCGGTACGGGCCGCGCGCGGGCGGCGCGGGCACCTTCCCGGAACTCCTGCGCTCACCGGAAGACGGCCTCACGCGCCGAACACCTCCCGGTACTCCGGCCGCTCCCACAGCTCCGCGTGGGTGCCCACCGCCCGTATCCGTCCTTCGTGCAGCCAGGCCACCGCGTCCGCGCGGGCCGCCGTCGCCGCCCGGTGGGCGATGATCAGCCGGCTGCGGTGCGGGGTGTGGCGGAGCAGGGCCTCGGCGATGTGGTGTTCCGTCACCGTGTCCAGGCTGGACATGGCGTCGTCGAGGATCAGCAGGCGGCCGCCGCGCGCGAACGCCCTTGCCAGGCCGAGGCGTTGGGCCTCGCCGCCGGAGAGCGGCGCCTCGGCGCAGGGGGTGGCGTAGCCGTCGGGGAGGCGGGTGATGAAGGTGTCGGCGCGGGCCGCGCGGGCCGCGTCGCGGATGCGTTCCGGCGAAGGGCGCGGGGCTCCGAGACCGATCGTGTCCTCCAGGGTTTCGCCGAGCAGCGCGGGCCGCTCGAAGGCGTAGCCGACCTCGCGGCGCAGTTCCTCGCGGCCGAGCGCGTCCAGCGGGACCCCGTCGAGGCGTACGACGCCTTCGTCGGGGTCGGCGAGGCGTCCCGCGAGGGAGGCGAGCAGCGACTTGCCCGCGCCGGACCGGCCGACCACGGCGACCGTGGCGCCCGCGGGCACGGTCAGGTCGATGCCGTCGAGGACGGCGCGTCCGCCGCGCGATGCCTTGACCCCGCGCAGCTCCAGGAGGCCGCCCGCGGGCGGGAGCCGGTCGGTTCCGTACGGGGTCGCCGGTTCGTCGAGGACCTCGGCCAGGCGGCGTGCGGCGGCCCTCGCCCGTACCAGGCCGCTCAGTTGGCCGACGAGCATGCCGATGCCGGTGGCGAGGACCGCGTACCGGGTCGCGGCCAGCAGGTCGCCGACGCTGATGCGCTGGTCGAGCACGAGGTGGCCCGCCACCGCGGCGACCGCGAGCTGCAGGAGCGGCGCGACGGCGACGGCCTGCGCCTGGGAGCGGCCCTGGACCCGCCACATCCGGTGGCCCTGGCGGGAGAGTTCGGGGAGGGTCCGCAGGACGCGGGTCTCCTCCTTGTCCTCGGTGTGCGCGGCCGCGATGGTCCGCGCCCCGCCGATGGCCTCGCTGAGGCGGCCGGCGATGTCCCCCTGGACCCGCTGGTAGCGGGCCACGCAGTCGGAGGACACGCGGACGAACGCCCGCAGGAGCAGGAAGAGGACGGGTGCGCCGACGACGAACACCACGGCGAGCCAGCCGTCGATCAGGGCGAGGGCGACCACCGCGCCGACGGGGGTGACCAGGGCGGCGAGGAGCGCGGCGAAGGTGGCGGGTGCGATGCCCGCGTGTGCCGCGTTGTCGACGATGCGCGCCACCAGGTCGCCGGGGGCGAAGCGGGCGGTGGTCCGCGGTCCGACGGCCAGCACGTGGCGCGTGACGCGGCCGCGCAGCCAGGCCGTGGTGCGCGCGTTGGTGGTGCCGGTGAGGACGCCGTCGACGGCGTCGAGGAGGGCGCTCGCGCCGATCAGCGCCGCGCACACGAGGATCCAGCGGGTGGTGTCGGGGTCGCCGCCGCCGGTGAGGTGCCCGGTGAGGACGGCGTCCAGGGCGCGGCCGATCGCGAGCGGCAGGAGCAGGGTGACGCCGGACCCGGCGACGGCGCAGAGCGCCAGGATCGTGCAGCGGGCGGCGCTGTACCGGGTCGCCGCGCCCAGCAGGCGGGTGTCGGCGGCGGGTCGGTGGGGACGGGTGGTCGTCGTCGCCATGCGGTCCTGGTCTCCGTCGCCTCGTCTCCGGTGTTCCGTGGCGGTGGCACCGGTGGACCCGGGCGGTCCCCCTCGCGGGGTACCGCCCGGGCCTCGGATGCCATGCCGCTCAGATGCGGTCAGATATCAGAGACACAGGACGATGCTGGCGTCGCTCCAGCAGAGGAGCAGGCTGGCGTTGCTGCCGCCACCGCCGCCACCGGTCATCTCGTCGGATTCCATGCTCTGCAGGTCGAGAAGTGCCATGGTCTTGCCTCTCCTTTAGGGGGATGTGCTCTTTTCTGTACTGGTTGTGCCGTGCTGGTTGTGTCACGACCCCGCTGTGACGCGGGACCGGCTCTGGGGCCGCCGCAGGGGCGGCAGGAAGGGGACGTGCGCGCTGCCGTCGCCGAGCGCGCCGGCGAGTGCGAGGAGGCAGCCCGCCGTCCCGGTGTGGAGGTCCATGGACAGGCGCAGCATCTGGTTTCCGGGGAAGGCGAGCTGGCCCGCGTACGACATGGCGAACCAGCCGAGTTCCTCGACCTGCGCGGCGACGTCCTCGGGGGTGATGCCCGGGGTGGTGGTCCGGTTGACGTGCAGCAGCAGTCCGGCCCGCCCCTGGACGAGGCCCGGCTGCACGCAGAAGCGGGAGCGGGCGGCGGCGAGGATGGCCGGCCGTACCTCTTCGAACGCGGCGTCGTCCCGGTGCGCGAGGTAGTCGTCGATGACCATGCCGATGCCGACGCTGCCTTCGCCGAGGTAGGGCATGGTGCGCCAGCCCTCGTTCACGGCCAGGCTGCCGTCCCGCTCCTGGGTCACGCACTGGGCGAGGTCCGTGCGCAGGGCCCTGGCCGCCAGGTCGAGGAGCGCGGGGTCGCCGTTGCGCTCGTGGAGCCGCAGGAAGAGGAGGGCGGGGCCGGTGGCGCCGCGCAGCAGTCCGGCGCGGCGCCGGCCGGGTTTCGCGGTGGCGTCGGCGGTCTCGGCGGTGAGGCGTTCGCCGAGCAGTTCGGCGGCCCGTTCCGCGTGGCGGGCGAAGGTGCTCTCGCCCGTGCTGTGTGCGAGGGCGTCGAGGGCGAGGCCGAGTCCGGCGAGGCCGCCGTACAGGTCGGAGGGGAGCCGCTGCCAGTTCTCCCGGAGGATCGCTTCCACGAGGTCGAGGGCGCGGGTGCGGTGGCCGAGCCGGTCGAGGACGTGGGCGACGCCGGCGAGACCGTCGTGGAGGCCGAGGGGGGTGCCGATGGGGGCGGGCTCGGTGTGTTTCAGGAGCCAGCGTTCGCCTTCTTCGTAGCGTTCGGCGCCGCTCTCGGCGAGGGCGAGCAGCACGCCGGCCGCGCCGTGCGCGAGGCTGAGGCCGCCGCCCTCGGTGAACTGCGCGATGTCGCCGGGGAAGAGCCGGTCGTCGCGTTCCGGGGTGGCGGTGGCGAGGATGGCCTTGACCATCGAGTCCCGGCTGTGCGGCCAGTCGCCGGGGTCGACCAGGGGCGTGGCCGTCACTGCCGTGTGCCCGGCGGTGCCCGTCGTGCCGCGGCCGCCGTGCTCGATCTCGGCGACCGCCTCGGCCAGGAACTCCTCGGGTACGTCGGGGAATTCGGCGGCGATCACCTGGGCGAAGTGGGCCGCTTTGCCGCGGTCGATGGAGAGCAGCGAGGTGATCGGCAGGAAGAGGGCGAGCCGCAGACAGGCGAGGGCGTAGCGGTCGACGTCGGTGCCCCTGCGGTCCTGCGGTGCGAGGAACCCGGGGTGGGCGACGACCTGGCGGCCCGCGTCGCCCACGGCGGTCGCCGCCTCGAAGTCGAGGAGGGAGACGGACTTCTCGTCGGGCGCGACCATGATGTTGAAGAGGTGCAGGTCGTTGAAGACGACGCCCCGCTCGTGGACGGCGGCGACGGCCTCCTCGACGGCGTGGTGCATGCGCAGCGCCCAGGCCGTGTACTCGGAGATGGCGGCGGGGTCGGGTTCGCTGGTGCACAGCGGGTGCCGGTGGGCGAAGAACGAGTTGAGGGTGGACCCTTCGAGGAAGTCCATGACGAGGAAGCGGTGGCCGTCGAGGAGGAACCAGTCGCGCACCTCGGGGGCGACGCCGAGTCCGGAGAGCTTCTCCAGGGCGTCCCTCTCGCGTTCGAGCCGGGCCACGGCGTCGGCGCCGTCGGCGGCGAGCCCCGCGTGCGGGCGGCCCTCCTTGAGGACGACCTTGCGGCCGTCGCGGGTGTCGGTGCCGGCGTAGACACCGCCGCCGTTGGAGAAGTGCAGGGCCTTCTCGATGCGGTACGGCAGGTCGGCGAGGGTCGTCGTGTTGCGGGCCGCGAGCGCCGGTTCGAGGAAGGGCGGCAGGGTCACCCACGCGGGGACCTTGAAGGCGGGGTCGCGCGGGTCGGGTACGAGCTGTCCTTCGCCGTTCTCGATGGCGGGCACCAGGGTGCCCTTGCCGTTGTCGCACATGCGGCGGGTGAACGCGCCGTACCTGACGTAGAGCGGGCCCTGCCGCCAGCGCAGGTCGGTGAGGATGTACGGCCCTTCGGAACCGTCGAGCAGGGCCCCCAACTCGCTCAATATTCGCTCTAGTTGTGCTTCGTCGGCCGGGTAGACGGTGACGGCCTTGCCGCTGTGGTCGCGTCCGGCGTACTTGCTGTTGCGCAGGTGCAGCAGGTGTTTGGCCGGCACGAACTTGAAGGGGATGCCGCGGGGCACGCAGTAGTCCCACACCGTCGTCGTGACGTGGTCGGCGTTCTCCAGGGTGGCGGAGACGTGGATCTTCCAGCCCTGCTGGGGGCCGGGGAGCGAGGTTCCGCCGTCGTCCACGGGGACGAGGGAGAGCCAGTCGCCGATGCGTCCCGAGCGCCAGCCGGCGGGGACGGGGCGGCCTGCCGCGGGGAGCTCCGGGGCGCTCGAAGCGCCCTTGGACGACAACCGGTCCGGGGTCTCGTAGAAGTGCCTGTCGGCCAGACAGTAGACCTCGTACCGCTTGTCCATGGTGTCCCCTCTCCGCCGGGTGTGGCAGAGACATTTCCAGGACGCAAAGAGGCGGAACAGTCACGAGTGTCATCGATTGACCGTGCGGAACGCATGCGTAAAGTCGCGTTCGCTCTTGTTCGAGAGCACAGAGTATCCGTCGACCGGACAAAAGGCGACGCCCGCGCCTTGATCAGGATGAACAGGGCGCGGGCGCAAAGGGTTTGGGGCGTTTCCGGGCTACTCCTCCGGCGGGAAGACGATCTCGCCGCCGTCGGCGAGGGTGATCGTGATCGCCTCGACCGGGCAGCCCTCCGCGGCCTCCAGGACCTTTTCGTCGGCGTCGGTCTCGGGTGCGGTGGGGTGTGACTGGCGGGCGGTGTCCAGCTCGAAGCCGCCGGGCGCGGTGAGCACGCACATCCCGGAGCCGATGCAGACCGACCGGTCGACCTCGACGCGCCAGCGGTCGCCCATCAGGCGCCACTCCCCTCGTGTGCCGCCCCTTCGTGTCCCGCCCCTTCGTATCCCGCGGGGAGGTGGATCATCTTGTGCTCGAAGTACTCGCCGTACCCCTCGGGGCCGAACTCGCGGCCGAGGCCGGAGTTCTTGTAGCCGCCGAAGGGGCCGAGCATGTCGAGGCTGAAGGTGTTCACGGAGTACGTTCCCGTGCGCACCTGCCGCGCGATGTCGATGCCGCGCTCGACGTCGGCGGTCCAGACGCTGCCGCTGAGTCCGTAGTCGGAGTCGTTGGCGATCCGCACCGCCTCGCTCTCGTCGCCGTACGGCAGCAGGCAGATGACGGGTCCGAAGATCTCCTCGCGGGCGATGCGCATGGAGTTGTCGACGCCGCCGAACAGGGTCGGCTCGACGTACCAGCCCTGGTCGAGGCCGGGCGGCCGGCCGCCGCCCGCGAGGATCTTGGCGCCCTCCTCCTGGCCGATGCGGATGTAGTCGAGGGACCGCTGCTGCTGGCGCCGGGCGACGAGCGGGCCGAGTTCGGTGGCGGGGTCGAGGGGGTCGCCGACCTTGAGGGCGGACGCGGCGGCGGCGAAGGCCTCGGCGAACTCGTCGTAGCGGGTGCGCGGCACGAGGATGCGGGTCTGGGCCACGCACGCCTGGCCGTTGATCATCCAGGCGAACGGCGTGATGCCCGCGACCGCGCTCGCCGCGTCGGCGTCCGGCAGGACGACGGCGGCCGACTTGCCGCCCAGCTCCAGCGTCACGCGTGTGAGGTTGCGGGCTGCGACCTCCATGACGCGCTTGCCCGCGGCGACGGACCCGGTGAAGGAGACCTTGTCGACGTCGGGATGCCCGACGAGGTACTCGCTCACCTCGCGGTCGGCGGAGAGGATCGAGAGGACTCCCTCGGGCAGCCCGGCCTCGGCGGCCAGCTCGGCGAGGATGTACGCGTCGAGGGGCGCCTCCGGGGAGGTCTTGAGGATCACCGGGCAGCCGGCGAGCAGCGCGGGCGCCAGCTTGGCGGCAGCGGTGAACTGCGGGACGTTCCACGGCACGACGGCCGCGACGACGCCCATCGGCTCGCGCCGGACGAGGATCCTGCCGAGGACTCCGTCGCGCGCCTCCTCGTACCGGAAGTCGCGGGCGACGGTGATCGCCGCGTCCCACACCATCATCGCGGCGAGCGCCTGCACCATCACGCTGGAGGTGTAGGGGGTGCCGTTCTCGGTGCTGATGACGCGGGCGATCTCCTCGTGGCGTACCGCGAAGCCGTCCTTGATCCTGCTGATGACCTCGATGCGCTCGTCCAGGCTCATCCGCGGCCACGGCCCGTGCTCGAAGGCCCTGCGGGCGGCGGCGACGGCGCGGTCGACATCGGCGGGGGCCGCGTGCGGCACGCGTGCGAAGACCTCGCCGGTGTGCGGGGAGACGACGTCGATGGTGTCCTTGCCGAGCGGGTCCACCAACTCCCCGCCGATGAACAGCTGTCCGTGTTCCACGAGCTCGGTCATGGCTGACTGCCTCCTGCGGGGCGGTTCCTGACGCTGTTTCAGAACTGATATCAGTTCTAGTTGGAGGAGTCCACGGAAGGAAGGGACAACTCGCTTCCAGGTCGGTCGACTTGGGCGACCATTGAAACTAGTTCTAGTTATAGTGGCGGCACCCGGCGACGAGAGACGAGGCCCCATGACCCCGACCCCGCAGGTGACCGAGCCGCCGGTGATCGAGCACGGCGGCGGCGTCCGGAGCATCAAGGTCCCGATCCCCGACAACCCCCTCGGCTTCACCCTCGTCCACCTCCTCGACACCGACGCGGGGCCCGTCCTCATCGACACCGGCTGGGACGACCCGACGTCGTGGGACACCCTCACCGCCGGGCTCGCCGCGTGCGGCGTCGCGGCCGGTGACGTGCACGGCGTCGTCATCACCCACCACCACCCCGACCACCACGGGCTCTCCCAGCGGGTCCGGGACACCTCCGGCGCGTGGATCGCCATGCACGAGGCCGACGCGGCCGTGGTCCGCCGCACCCGCTCCAGCCCCCCGGACCGCTGGTACGCGTACCTGGTCGACAAGCTCACGGCCGCCGGCGCCCCCGCCGACCACATCGCCCCGCTCGTCCGCGCCAGGGACGAGGGCCGCCCCCGCAAGCTCCCCGGCCTGGCGCCCGCCCTCCCCGACCGCTCCATCACCCCCGGCGAACTCCTCGCCCTGCCCGGCCGCAGGCTGCGCGCGATCTGGACGCCCGGCCACACACCGGGCCACGTCTGCCTGCACCTGGAGGAGGACCACCCCACGGGTCTGCCCGGCCACGGCCGCCTCTTCTCCGGCGACCACCTGCTGCCCGGCATCACCCCGCACATCGGCCTGTACGAGGACCCCGACGCCGAGACGGCGACCGACCCCCTCGGTGACTACCTGGACTCCCTGGAGCGCGTCGGCCGCCTCGCCCCGGCCGAGATCCTCCCCGCCCACCAGCGCGCCTTCACCGACGCCCCCGCCCGCGTCCGCGCACTCCTGGCCCACCACGAGGACCGCCTGACCGGCCTCCTCACCCTGCTCGCCGAGCCCCTCACCCCCTGGCAGATCGCCGCCCGCATGGAGTGGAACCGCCCCTGGGCCGAGATCCCCTACGGCTCGCGCAACATCGCGGTCTCGGAGGCCGAGGCGCATGTGCGGCGCCTGGTGAAGCTGGGCCGCGCGGAGGCCGTGGCGGGGAGCGACCCGGTCACGTTCGTGGCGGTGTGACCGGAGGCGCGCGCCGACCGGCCGGTAGAGTGGGCGAGTCGTCCTCACGTCCGCGCAGGGGGAAGCCGGTGCGAATCCGGCGCTGACCCTTCCCCGAGCTCTCGGCTTCGCCCGAGCGGGGGAGGCCCCAATCGCATGCCACTGCGCGTGGCAAGCCGGAATGCCCGGTGCGGAACGTGACCGGCTCGCTTCATCGGACCCCGATGAGCGGCACCGTCGAGGTATACGGAGCCGGAGCCGCCCGGCAGCCGTGCTCGCACGCGCCGCGCCGCCCCGCTCCCCGCAGGGAGAGGCAACCCGCCGCATCATGAACGTTCGCCGCAGCGCCGCGGTCCTGGCCGCCGTAGCCGTGTTCGGCTCGGTGGCAGCACCGGCCGCCTTCGCGGACGACGGGAAGCCGTCGCCCTCGACCGCCCTCCCCTCGGGCCTCTACGGCAAGAGCGACCCCAAGTTCGACGGCGTCTTCCGCCAGTCGTACGCCCTGCTCGCCCAGCACAGCCAGGGCGTCGAGCCCGCCGCGAAGGCCGTCGACTGGCTGACCGGGCAGCAGTGCGCGAGCGGCGGCTTCGCGGCGTACCGCGCGGACTCGACCGAGCCGTGCAACTCCAAGACGGCGGTCGACAGCAACTCCACGGCCGCCGCCGTGCAGGCCCTCGCCGCGCTCGGCCACCAGGACGCGGCGGTCAAGAAGGGCGTCGACTGGCTGAAGTCCGTGCAGAACAAGGACGGCGGCTGGGGCTACAACCCGGGCCTGCCCACCGACGCGAACTCCACCGGCATCGTGATCGGCGCCCTCGCCGCCGCGGGCCGCAACCCCGCGGACATCAAGTCCCAGGACGGCAAGTCCGCCTACGACGCGCTGCCGAAGCTCGCCATGGACTGCGCCAAGGGGAACGGCGCCTTCGGCCTCGCCGACGCCAAGTCCGGCAAGCTCACGCCGAACGCCGACGCCACCGCGGCCGGCGTGCTCGGCAGCCTCGGCAAGGGCGTCCTCGTGACGCCCCCCAAGAAGCGGGAGACCGCCGCGCCCAAGTGCGCGAAGCCGGACACCGCCGCGCAGGCCGCGAGCAACGGCACCGGCTATCTCCTCGACACCCTCGGCAAGACCGACGACCACCTGATGTCGTCGATGCCGGGCTCCACGGACCAGCCGGACTTCGGCAACACCGCCGACGCCGTGCTCGCCGTCGCCGCCGCCGGGCAGCAGGAGCGTGCCGAGAAGTCCGCCGAGTGGCTCGCGGAGAACTCCGCGGACTGGGCGAAGCAGTCCGGCCCCGCCGCCTACTCCCAGCTGATCTTCGCCGCGAACGCCGCGGGCATGGACCCCCGCGACTTCGGCGGCGCCGACCTCGTCAAGCAGCTGAACGCCCAGGGCCCGGCCCCGCAGTCCGCGAAGTCCCCGGCCGCCTCCGACGCGGACGAGAAGAAGGACGACGACGGCGGCGTCAGCATCTGGTGGATCATCGGCGTCGGCATGGTCGCCGGCATCGGCATCGGCTTCCTGTACAGCGGCAACCGCAAGAAGCAGCAGCCGTGACGCGCGGCCTGGTGCGGCGCGGCCGGCTGGTGGCGGGGGCGCTCCTCGGGGCCCTGCTCGGCCTCCTCCTCGCCGCGCCCGCCCAGGCCGTCGGCTACCGCTACTGGTCGTTCTGGGAGCGGGACGGCGACCAGTGGACGTACGCCAGCCAGGGGCCGGGCACCGCGCGCCCCGACGACGGTGACGTGCAGGGGTTCCGCTTCTCCGTCTCCGACGACTCCAAGGACTCCGCCCGGCCCCGCGGCCCCGCCGGCTTCGAGGACATCTGCGCGAGCACGCCCGCCGAGGACGGCCGCAAGCGGGTCGCGCTGGTCATCGACTTCGGCCTGCCGAAGGACGCCCCCAAGGGCGAGACGCCGCCCGCGCCCCGGACGGCCTGCGCGCGGGTCGCCTCCGACGCCACCAGCGCGGACGCCCTCGCCTCGGTCGCCAAGCCGCTGCGCTACGACACCAAGGCGCTGCTCTGCGCCATCGACGGCTACCCGAAGTCGGGCTGCGGCGAGCAGGTCAACGGATCCGTCACCACCGAGGCGCGCCCGAAGACGGACTCGGACACCGCGCAGGACGACGGCGGGCCGTCCCTCGGCCTGGTCGCCGGGATCGCCGCCGTCGCGCTGCTCGGCGGTGCCGCGATCTGGCAGGCCCGGCGCCGCCGCGGCTGACGCGGCCCCGGCCGACGCGGCCCCGGACCGACACGGACTGACACGGACACGGACAGCAGAGCACCATGACCGACCACGGCAGCAGTGCGCCCGGCCCACTCCGGCGCCGCCTCGCCGCCCCCGAGGCGCACCGGGGCAACGCCCTGCACCCGGGCGCCTGGTGGGTGTGGGCCATCGGCCTGGGCACCGCGGCGTCCCGCACGACCAATCCGCTGCTGCTCGGCATGCTGATCTGCGTCGCCGGCTATGTGGTGGCGGCGCGGCGGACGTCGGCGCCGTGGGCGAAGTCGTACGGCGCGTTCGTGAAGCTGGGCCTGGTGGTCATCGCGATCCGTCTCGTCTTCGCGATCGTGCTCGGCTCGCCGATCCCCGGCACGCACACCGTCGTCACGCTGCCCGAGGTGCCGCTGCCCGACTGGGCGAAGGGGGTGCGGATCGGCGGCCGCGTCACGGCCGAGGGCCTGACCTTCGCGCTCTACGACGGGATCCGTCTCGCCGGCCTGCTGATCTGCGTCGGCGCCGCGAACGCGCTGGCGAGCCCGGCGCGGCTGCTGAAGTCGCTGCCGGGCGCGCTGTACGAGGTGGGAGTCGCCGTCGTCGTGGCGATGACGTTCGCCCCGAACCTCATCGTCGACGTGCAGCGGCTGCGCGCGGCGCGCCGACTGCGCGGCCGTCCGGACAGTGGCATCCGCGGACTCCTCCAGGTCGGCCTCCCCGTCCTGGAGGGCGCCCTGGAGCGGTCGGTGGCGCTGGCCGCCGCGATGGACGCGCGCGGCTTCGGCCGCACCGCCCCCGTGCCCGCCGCGGTGCGCAGGGCGACGGCTGTGCTGACGCTCGGGGGCCTGATGGGTGTCTGCGTGGGGACGTACGGACTGCTGACCGCGCAAGGCGCCTCGTACGGCCTGGTCTGCCTGCTCGTCGGCCTGCTCGCCGCGCTGGCGGGGCTGCGGCTCGGCGGCCGCCGCTCGGTACGCACCCGCTACCGGCCCGACCCGTGGGGCCCCCGCGCCTGGCTGGTCTCCGCGTCCGGAATCGCGGTGGCGGGCCTGACGATCTGGTCCGCCTCCCACGACCCGTCGGCCCTGCTGCACCCCGGCGTCGTCCCCCTGACCGCCCCCACACTGCCGCTGTGGCCGGCGGCGGCGACACTGCTGGGCTTGCTCCCGGCGTTGGTGGCCCCGGCCCCGGCCGGGGACGCGTCCCGCACGGGCGGGGCCTCCGGTGCGGGCGGGCCCTCCCGTACGGGCGGGGCCTCCGCCCCCGCGCAACAGCCCTCCCCCGCCGCATGGCGGACCGCCCCCGCTCGCCGCGACGGCGAGTCGGTGACGCCTGCTCCGGCCGTACCGCCCACGTCCCCCACGCCCCCCACAGCTCCCCCATCCCCCGAGGAGACCTCATGATCCGCTTCGAGGATGTGTCGGTGACGTATGAGGGGGCGGTGGGGCCCACCGTGCGCGGGGTCGACCTTGCCGTTCCCGAGGGGGAGCTCGTGTTGCTCGTCGGGCCGTCCGGGGTCGGGAAGTCGACGCTGCTCGGCACCGTGAGCGGGCTCGTGCCGCACTTCACGGGCGGCACCCTGCGCGGCCGCGTGACCGTGGCGGGGCGCGACACCCGTACGCACAAGCCGCGCGAGCTCGCCGACGTCGTCGGGACCGTGGGGCAGGACCCGCTGTCGCACTTCGTGACCGACACCGTCGAGGACGAGCTGGCGTACGGCATGGAGTCGCTGGGCCTCGCCCCCGAGGTGATGCGGCGGCGCGTCGAGGAGACCCTCGATCTGCTCGGCCTCGCCGACCTGCGCGACCGCCCCATCGCGACCCTCTCCGGCGGCCAGCAGCAGCGCGTCGCCATCGGCTCGGTCCTCACCCCGCACCCGCGGGTCCTCGTCCTCGACGAGCCGACGTCCGCGCTCGACCCGGCCGCCGCGGAAGAGGTCCTCGCCGTACTGCAGCGGCTGGTGCACGATCTCGGTACGACCGTCCTGATGGCCGAGCACCGCCTGGAGCGCGTGGTGCAGTACGCGGACCAGGTGCTGCTCCTCGCCGCGCCGGGCGAGGCACCCGTACTCGGCGACCCCGCCACGCTGATGGCCCGCTCCCCCGTCTTCCCCCCGGTGGTCGCGCTCGGCCGCCTCGCCGGCTGGTCGCCGCTGCCGCTGACCGTGCGGGACGCGCGACGCAGGGCGGGCGCGCTGCGGGAGCGGCTCGCGGGGGCCGGCCCGTGCCGGGAGGTGCCGCCTGCCGCGCCGGCCGCCGAGCGGGCGCCCGGCCGGTGGTCCCGGCTGCGCAAGGAACGTACGCCCCGTACACCCGAAGCAGCGCCGGCCGCCCGCGTCGAACGCCTCGCCGTGCGCCGCGGCCGCGTCGAGGCGCTGCGCCGCGTCGACCTCACCGTCACCCCCGGCGAGACCGTCGCCCTGATGGGCCGCAACGGTGCCGGGAAGTCCACTCTTCTGTCCGCCCTCGTCGGTCTGCTGGAGCCCACGTCCGGCACGGTCCTGGTGGGCGGCGCGGTCCCCCACCGCACGACACCGCGGCAGCTGATCCGGCACGTCGGCCTCGTCCCGCAGGAACCGCGCGACCTGCTGTACGCGGACACCGTGGCCGCCGAGTGCGCGGCCGCCGACCGGGACGCGGGCGCGCCGCCGGGGGCGTGCCGCGCCCTGGTGAGCGAGCTGCTGCCCGGCATCGCCGACGACACGCACCCCCGGGACCTCTCCGAGGGGCAGCGTCTCGCGCTCGCCCTGTCGATCGTCCTGGCCACGCGCCCGCCCCTGCTCCTCCTGGACGAGCCGACCCGCGGCCTCGACTACGCCGCCAAGGCGCGGCTGGTCGGGATCCTGCGGGGGCTCGCCGCCGAGGGGCACGCGATCGTGCTGGCCACGCACGACGTGGAGCTGGCCGCCGAGATCGCCCACCGCGTGGTGATCCTCGCGGACGGCGAGGTCGTCGCGGACGGTCCGACCGAGCAGATCGTCGTGTCGTCGCCGTCCTTCGCGCCGCAGGTCACGAAGGTCCTCGCGCCGCAGGAGTGGCTGACGGTGGCGCAGGTACGGCAGGCTCTCGACGCGGAGGGGGACGCGGACGGGGAGGGGGAGGGGGCGTCGTGACGGCCACACGGAAAGACCCTGTCGCGCCGGGCGGCCCGCGCCGGGTGCGGCCCATCCGCCTGGGCCTCCGCTCCGTCGCCGCCCTCGCGCTGGTCAGCGCGGTGGGCGTGGCCGCGTTCGGGTGGCCGCTGCTCGCGGACGGCGATTCGGGGCTCGGCGAGCACGCGCAGGACGCGCCGTGGCTGTTCGCCGCGCTGCTTCCGCTGCTGCTCGCCGTGGTCGTGGCGACCATCGCGGACGTCGGGCTCGACGCGAAGGCCATCGCGATGCTGGGCGTGCTGGCCGCGGCCGGTGCCGCGCTGCGGCCGCTGGGCGCGGGGACGGCGGGCATCGAGCCGATGTTCTTCCTGATGGTGCTGAGCGGACGGGTGCTCGGGCCCGGCTTCGGGTTCGTGCTCGGGGCGGTGTCGATGTTCGCGTCGGCGCTGCTGACCGGCGGCGTCGGGCCGTGGATGCCGTTCCAGATGCTGTCGATGGGCTGGGTCTGCATGGGCGCGGGGCTGCTGCCGGGGGCGGACACCTTGCGCGGACGCTGTGAGCTGTGGCTGCTCGCGGCCTATGGAGCGGTCTCCTCCGTCCTGTACGGCACGGTGATGAACCTGCAGGGGTGGCCGTATCTCGGCGGCCTGGCCACCGGTGTCTCCTTCGTGCCGGGCGACCCTCTCGCGGACAACCTCGGCCGTTTCGTCGCGTACTGCCTGGCGACCTCGCTCGGCTGGGACCTGCCGCGGGCCGTGGTCACCGTGCTGCTGAGCCTCGCGCTCGGCCCCGCCGTCCTGAAGGCGCTCCGGCGGGCCACGCGCCGGGCCGCGTTCGAGGCACCGGTCACATTCGAGGCCCCCAAGGCGTGAGCGGGCCGCTGCGTGCCGTCACATCGGGGCCTCGTATGCGTGAGGCGGCCCACAGGACCTTGGTCCACTACGAAAGAGGGCCGTAGCCCGCGGCTCTTGACGTGCATGCATCAATACCCGCTCTGACCTGCGGATTGAGAGCCAGGTCACAGAGGGACATTTGGCACGGGGTGCGGCTTCCACTAGTAAACGGGGTCATTGCGGCGAGGGCCCGGGCCTGTTTCTCTGGATGAGTCGCAAGGCGCCGACAGCCCCCCGGGCCTCGGCGCCGCCGCATGTCCCCCACACTTCCGTGTGCCACGGCGTGCCCCGCGACCGCCCCGTTCCCCACCGGAAGGTCCTCTGTGCCCGCCTCGCTCATCCGCCGCATCGCTTCCCCGAAGAAGGCCCTCACCGGCGGCCTCGTCGCCGCCGCCGCCTCCGGCATGGTCTTCGCCGCGGCCCCGGCCCAGGCAGCCACCCCGACCACCGCGAAGGCCGCAGCCCCGGCCGCCGCCCCCGCCGCAGCTCCCGCGTCCGCCAAGGCGATCGCCAAGAAGATGATCCCGGACCCGGCGCAGTACGCCGCGTTCGACAAGATCGTCTCGCACGAGAGCGGCTGGAACCCGAGCGCGACCAACTCCTCGTCCGGCGCCTACGGCCTGGTCCAGGCCCTGCCCGGCTCGAAGATGGCCTCCGCGGGCGCCGACTGGAAGACCAACCCCGAGACCCAGATCGAGTGGGGCCTCAAGTACATGAACGAGCGCTACGGCAGCCCGACCGGCGCCTGGAGCCACTGGCAGGCGAACGGCTGGTACTGAGCGTCGCGACAGGCGCCTGAACGGTCCCACTGAGCACCGCCGCATCACCGGCTCCGCCGAGTTCGTCCTCAATCGCCGGACAGGCTATTCCTGTCCGGCGATTCGTGTACCTACAGCCGCTGAATGATCGTCCCCGTCGCCACCGCCCCGCCCGCGCACATCGTGATGAGCGCGAACTCCTTGTCCCTGCGCTCCAGTTCGTGCAGGGCCGTCGCGATGAGCCGTGCCCCCGTCGCCCCGACCGGGTGGCCGAGCGCGATCGCCCCACCGTTCACGTTGACCTTCTCCAGGTCCTGCTCGAAGACCTGCGCCCAGCTCAGCACCACCGAGGCGAAGGCCTCGTTGACCTCGACCAGGTCGATGTCCTTCAGGGACATCCCGGCCTTGCCGAGCACCGCGCGCGTCGCGTCGACCGGCCCGTCCAGGTGGAAGTGCGGGTCGGCGCCGACGAGGGCCTGCGCGACGACGCGGGCCCGCGGCTTCAGCTTCAGGGCCCGCGCCATCCGCTTGGACGCCCACATGAGGGCGGCCGCGCCGTCCGAGATCTGCGAGGAGTTGCCCGCGGTGTGCACGGCGGTCGGCATGACCGGCTTGAGGCCGCCGAGGCCCTCCATCGTGGTGTCGCGCAGCCCCTCGTCGCGGTCCACGAGCCGCCACATGCCCTGACCCGCCGCCTGCTCCTCCTCCGTGGTGGGCACCTGCACGGCGAACGTCTCGCGTTTGAAGCGCTCCTCGGCCCAGGCGACGGCCGCCCGTTCCTGCGAGATGAGGCCGAGCGAGTCCACGTTCTCGCGGGTGAGGCCGCGCTTGCGGGCGATGCGCTCGGCGGCCTCGAACTGGTTGGGCAGGTCGACGTTCCACTCGTCGGGGAAGGGCTTGCCGGGGCCGTGCTTGGACCCGGAGCCGAGCGGCACCCGCGACATCGCCTCGACACCGCAGCTGATGCCGACGTCGATGACGCCGGCCGCGACCATGTTGGCGACCATGTGGCTCGCCTGCTGGGAGGAGCCGCACTGGCAGTCCACGGTGGTGGCCGCGGTCTCGTACGGCAGCCCCATGGCGAGCCAGGCCGTGCGCGCCGGGTTCATGGACTGCTCCCCGGCGTGCGTCACCGTGCCGCCGACGATCTGCTCGACGCAGTCGGCGTGGATGCCGGTGCGGCCGAGGAGTTCGCGGTAGGTCTCACCGAGCAGGTAGGCGGGGTGGAGATTGGCGAGCGCGCCTCCGCGCTTGCCGATGGGCGTGCGCACTGCTTCGACGATGACGGGTTCCGCGGCCATGGGCTCGTCCTCCCTCTCCACGTCCCGCGAGCCGTCCCGGCGGCTCGCGAGTAGAACTAGTACGCGTTCTAGTTCCGTTCAGCAGTCTGCGGAGCGGAGCCCCGGTGCCGCAAGGGTCTTGCACGCACCTTGCCCGGTATCCGCACGCAACCGGACCCGTTCTGGCCCTTGCCTCTTGTAGAACCCGTTACTACCTTGCGGGCCAAGCCTTCTGATGGACCGTCAGGACGTCGTCCGAGCGGCCCGTCGGAACCCCGTTCACGCCTGGAGTTGCCGATGCCCTGTCCAGCGCTGCCCGACGGGTTCGACTTCACCGACCCCGACCTGATCCAGGACCGGATCCCCCTGCCGGAGTTCGCACAGCTGCGGCGGACGGAGCCGGTGCGCTGGATGACCCAGCCGTACCGGATCTCCGGCTACGACGACGCGGGGTACTGGGCCGTCACACGGCACGAGGATGTCAAGTACGTCTCCACGCACCCGGAGTTGTTCTCCACCAACGTCAACACCGCGATCATCCGCTTCAACGAGTCGATGGACCGGGACCGGATCGAGGTCCAGAAACTGATCATGATCAACATGGACCCGCCCGAGCACACCCGGGTCCGGCAGATCGTGCAGCGCGGCTTCACGCCCCGCGCCATCCGCTCCCTGGAGGACGCGCTGCGCGCCCGCGCCCGCTCCATCGTCGGGACGGCGCTCGCCGGCGCGGCCGACGACGGCTCCTTCGACTTCGTGACGAACGTCGCCTCCGAGCTTCCGCTGCAGGCCATCGCCGAGCTGATCGGCGTTCCCCAGGAGGACCGCTCCAAGATCTTCGACTGGTCCAACAAGATGGCGGCGTACGACGATCCGGAGTACGCCATCACCGAGGAGATCGGCGCCGAGGCGGCCATGGAGATCGTCGCGTACGCGATGAACCTCGCCGCGGCCCGCAAGGAGTGCCCCGCCAAGGACATCGTCAGCCAGCTGGTGGCCGCCGAGGACGAGGGCAACCTCTCCGGCGACGAGTTCGGCTTCTTCGTGATCCTGCTTGCGGTGGCCGGCAACGAGACCACCCGCAACGCCATCACCCACGGCATGCACGCCTTCCTCACCCACCCGGACCAGTGGGAGCTCTACAAGCGCGAGCGCCCCGCCACGACGGCGGAGGAGATCGTGCGCTGGGCGACCCCGGTGGTCTCCTTCCAGCGCACGGCCACCCAGGACACGGAGCTCGGCGGCGCGCGGATCAGGAAGGGCGACCGGGTCGGCATCTTCTACTCCTCGGCCAACAACGACCCCGACGTGTTCGAGTCGCCCGAGAAGTTCGACATCACCCGCGACCCCAATCCGCACCTCGGCTTCGGCGGCGGCGGCCCGCACTTCTGCCTCGGCAAGTCCCTCGCCGTCCTGGAGATCAACCTCATCTTCAACGCGATCGCCGACACCATGCCCGGCCTGCGCCTGACCGGCGACCCGCGCCGGCTCCGCTCCGCCTGGCTCAACGGCGTCAAGGAGCTCCGGGTCAGCACCGGCCGCGGCGCCCGGCCATGAGCCGATAGAGCGCCATAAGGCGACCTATCAGGTCAATCACCTTTACGGAACCAACGTTTCCGTTGCATGAAGCGTCTTGAGAAGTGAACCTTGGCTTCCCTGGACACGAACGGAAACGGTGACCGTGGTCTCTGCCGACGTCTCGCTCGCCCCGTCCGGCACTGCGTCCACCGGCCGGAACCCCCCGCTCCGGCACTTCGTCCGGCGCTACCGCGTACCGCTCCTGGCCACCGTCCCCACCCTTCCTCTGTACGCCGTGTGGGTGGCGTTCCTCGCGACGGGCGGCGGCGACCTCGCGGCGCAGGAGGCCTGGGCGCGGTTCGCCTCCGAGCACGGCACGGCCGCGTACAACCTCTTCTGGTACGGCGGCATGCACACCGCCAACTACAGCCTGATCTCGCCCTATCTGATGGCCGCCCTCGGCGTGAAGACCGTGACGGCGGTGTCGGGGATCGCGGGCGCCTGGCTGGTCGCCGTCCTCATCGAGCGCACCGGCATCAGCAGACCCCTGTGGCCCGCCGTGCTCGCGTCGCTCGCCGTCTGGTGCAACGTCGCCTCGGGCCGGACGACGTTCGCGCTCGGCCTCGCCTTCGGCCTCGCCGCCTGTCTCGCCCTGGTGGGCCGCCGGCGCACGGTCGCCGCGGTGGCGTGCGCGGCCCTCGCCACCATGGGGTCCCCCGTCGCAGGGCTCTTCCTCGTCGTGGCGGGCGCCGGCTACTTCTTCGTACGCGACTGGGTGCGCTCCGCGGCGCTGATCCTGCCGCCGTTCCTCGTCGTCGCCGCGACCACGGTGCTCTTCCCGTTCACCGGTGAGCACCTGATGCCCTTCGACCGGATCTTCCCGCCCGTGCTGTTCAGCCTGGCCCTCATCGTGGCGGGGCCGCGCGAGTGGCGGGTGCTGCGGTGGGGCGCCGGGGTCTACGCGGCCGGCACCGTCCTCACATACCTCATCCCCTCCCCGATCGGCACCAACGTCGAGCGGCTCGCGGAGCTGGTCGGACCCGCCGTGCTGCTCGCCGCGCTGCTCGCCCCCGGCCTGACCCGGGCCCGCCGGATCACCCTGACGGTGGCGCTCGTGCTGTCCTCGGCCTGGGTGGTGCAGAAGACCGTCGACGACCTGAGGGTCTCCACGAAGGTGCCGAAGTGGGCGGTCGACACCCACGGCGTGGTGCGGGAGCTGGAGCGTCTTGAGGCCAACCGCACCCGCGTCGAGGTGGTGCCGACCCGCAACCACCGCGAGGCCACCGCCCTCGCCCCGTACGTGAACATGGCGCGCGGCTGGAACCGCCAGCTCGACATCGAGCGCGGCCGCCTCTTCTACGACGGGTCGTTCTCGGCGGCCAGCTACCGCAAGTGGCTCGACAAGTGGGCCGTCGGGTACGTCGTGCTGCCCGCGGGCAAGCCGGACGGCTTCGCCGAGGACGAGGCGGAGCTGGTGGCGAGCGGCCCGAAGTGGCTGGAGCCGGTGTGGAAGGACGCGCACTGGCAGATCTTCCGGGTGAAGGACCCGGTGCCGCTGGTGTCGAAGCCCGCGGCCGTCGTCCGCTCCACCGGCTCGAACGTGGTGGTGCGGGTGCCCGAGCGGGGCTCGGTGACGGTGCGCCTCGTGTACTCGCCGTGGCTCCGGGCGGAGGGCGCCTGCCTGCAGCGGCACGGCGAGTTCACGCGCCTCTCGGTGCCCGCGCCGGGCACCTACGAGATCAGCTCGGGGTACGGTCCTTCGCGGAGTCGTCCTTCGACGTGCCGGTGACGCCGGTGGCTCCGGTGGGTTCCGCCCCCGTCGCCGCCTTCAGCGGCTGCCGCACCCGGGGCCCGGACAGCAGATAGGTGAGGCCGAAGCCCGCGCCCACGACGGCCGCGCCGCCCATCGCGTCCAGGATCCAGTGGTTGCCGGTCCCCACGATCGCGCAGACCGTGAAGAACGGGTGCAGCAGGCCGAGCGCCTTCAGCCACCACCGGGGCGCGACGACCGCGATGACCAGGCCGCACCAGAGCGACCAGCCGAAGTGCAGCGAGGGCATCGCCGCGTACTGGTTGGTGAGCTGGGTCAGCGTGCCGTAGTCCGGCTGGGTGAAGTCCTGCACGCCGTGCACCGTGTCGATGAAGCCGAGCTCCGGCATCAGACGCGGCGGGGCGAGCGGGTAGGCCCAGAACCCGATGAGCGCGAGGACCGTCGCGAAGCCGAGCGCCGAGCGCGCCCAGCGGTAGTCGGCGGGGCGGCGGACGTAGAGCACGGCGAGGACGCTCAGCGGCACCAGGAAGTGGAACGACGTGTAGTAGAAGTTGAAGAACTCCTCCATCCAGCCGGTCCGCGCCGTCAGGTGGTTGAACCAGTGCTCGATGTCGATGAACAGGAACTGCTCGATCGCGTGCACCTGCTCGCCGTGGTGCTCGGCGGTGGCCCGGCCCCCGGAGATCGTGCCGCCCGTCGCCGCGAGCCTGACCTGCTGGTACGCGGAGTAGCCGACGCGGATCAGGAGCAGTTCGAGCAGCAGGTTCGGGCGGGTGACGACGCGCCGCCAGAACGGGACGAGCGGCACCCACTTCCAGCGCGCCGGGACGGGCGCCGCGTAGTCCGTGGGGATGGGGCTCCGGTACTGCGGGTGCGTCCGCGACAGGAACGGCACGACGGTGGCCGCGGCGAGCGCCGCGATCAGCACGACGTTGTCCCGGATCGGCTCGGTGACCGGCATGTTCGGCAGCATCATCTTGGCGGGCAGCGTCGACACGAGGACGACGGCCACCGGCCACATGTAGCGGTCGGAGCGGCGCTTGCCGACCCGGCCGACCACCGCGAAGAGCACCCACAGGAGCTGGTGCTGCCAGGTCGTCGGTGCGACCGCGACCGCGACACAACCGGTGATCGCGACGGCGAGGAGCAGCTGCCCGTCCTTCGCGTAGCGCACCGCGCGGCGCAGGCCGACGACGACGAGGGCCGCGCTCAGGGCCAGGAAGAGCCCGATCTCCAGCGGGCCTTCGAAGCCGAAGCGGAGCAGCATGCCGTGCAGCGACTGATTGGCGTTGGCGTCCGGGTTCGCGCCCAGGCCCGCGCCCCCGAGGTGGTGGAACCAGTACGTCGACGAATCGCTCGGCATCGCCAGCCAGGCGAGCGCGGTGCAGGCGGCGAAGCCCGCGCCGGTGGACGCGGCGGCCTTCCTGCGGCCGGTGCACCAGAGCAGCGCGGCGAAGAGCAGCATGGTCGGCTGCAGGGCCGCGCCGATGCCGATGAGGACGCCGCTGATCCGCTCGCCGCGGACCGCGAAGAGGCCGAGCAGGACGAGCAGCACGGGCAGGATGCTGGTCTGGCCGAGGTGCAGGGTGTTGCGGACCGGCAGCGACAGCATGAGCAGGCTGACCGCCACGGGGGCGGCGAGCAGGGAGGTGCGCCGGGTGACCGGCTGGGGCAGGGCGCGGGCGGCGATCAGGCCGAGCGCGACGACGAGGCCGAGCGTGCCGAAGGTCCAGGCCCAGCCGAGCGCCTGCTCGCCCGAGCGCGCGAGCGGCTTGAGGACAAGACCCGCGAAGGGGGTGCCGGTGAACTTGTCCGCGTCGTAGAAGGAGCCCTTCACGTGCAGGACGCCCTCGGGGCCGATCCAGGTCTCCAGATCGGTGAGGCGCTCGCCCGCGGGGGTGCGCAGCACGTCGGTCGCCTGCCGGATCGCGAGGACGGCGGCGAACAGCCAGAGGACGACGCGGACCGCTCCGATCCGCGAGTCCGGTCCACCGGCCGGCCCTGTGCCCAGGGCGCCGCCACTCCTGTGTTCAACGTTCGCCACGCCCCGTCGACCCTCCCGCCCCGTTCGTCCTGACCGCGGCACTGTCCAAGCTGTCTGCGGCCCTGTCCAAGCTCCTCATGTGAGACGCACGCAACCACCTTTTCACCTGGCAGCCACATCGCTTTCTATCGGCTCTTCGGGCGCCGCGCCGTGCCGCGCCCGCCGCCCGGGGCCGGGAATCGGCCCCCGACCTGCGGTTCCTGTGCCGCTCCTGTGCGGTTCGCGCACGCTTGACGTGTGTTTGGCGTGCCGTACGCGTGCGGTTCCTGGCCGGGGCGGCGACATAGATCACATACAGACCTAGTCTCCCCTACCGGGCGAAAAGCCGTTTGGCCTGGATAACGGCGGTTTCCGTGCGGAGTGCGGCCGTCCGGGCACCCACCGTAATGATGCCCCTTGCACCTATGGTCGCTTTTCGGGCCGCCCCGGTTTCCGGGTGCGGCCTTGTCCTTGTCGTCGACCGAAAGAGGCGAGCGAACCCTTGGCGAGCGCCGCACCCGTCGCACTACGCAAGCCGGAGTCCTCGCAAGGACACCTGCCCGGGCCCCGGGCCGGAACACCGGAAGAAGCAGCTCAGGACGGTACCGTCACCGTCACCGACCCCGCGATGGTCAAGCGCGCGGTGAAGGCGGCCGCCCTCGGCAACGCGATGGAGTGGTTCGACTTCGGTGTCTACAGCTACATCGCCGTCACGCTGGGCAAGGTCTTCTTCCCGTCGGGCAACCCGACGGCCCAGCTGCTCTCCACCTTCGGCGCCTTCGCCGCGGCCTTCCTGATCCGGCCGCTCGGCGGCATGGTCTTCGGCCCGCTGGGCGACCGCGTCGGCCGCCAGAAGGTCCTCGCACTGACCATGATCATGATGGCGGCGGGCACCTTCGCGATTGGCTTGATCCCTTCCTACGCGTCGATCGGCGTCTGGGCCCCGGTGCTGCTCCTCGCGGCCCGCCTGGTGCAGGGCTTCTCCACGGGCGGCGAGTACGCGGGCGCGTCCACCTTCATCGCCGAGTACGCCCCCGACAAGAAGCGCGGCTTCCTCGGCAGCTGGCTGGAGTTCGGCACGCTGGCGGGCTACATCGGCGGCGCGGGCCTCGTGACCCTGATGACCGCCCTGCTCTCCTCGGACGACCTGCTCTCCTGGGGCTGGCGCATCCCGTTCCTGATCGCGGGTCCGATGGGCCTCATCGGCCTCTACCTCCGCATGAAGCTGGAGGAGACCCCGGCCTTTGCCGCCGAGCTGGAGAAGGCCCACAAGGACGAGCAGACCCGCGCGAAGGTGCGGCTGCGCGACATGGTCACGGGCCAGTGGAAGGCGCTCCTCCTCTGCATGGGCCTGGTCCTGGTCTTCAACGTCACGGACTACATGCTGCTGTCGTACATGCCGAGCTATCTGACCAGCGAGCTCAAGTACGACGAGACGCACGGTCTCCTCGTCATCCTCGCCGTCATGGCGCTCATGATGTGCGCCCAGCCGTTCATGGGGGCGCTCACGGACCGCGTGGGCCGCCGCCCGGTGATCGCCGCGGGCTGCGCCGGCTTCTTCCTGCTCTCCGTCCCCGCCCTGCTCCTGATCCGCGACGGCTCCCTGTGGGCGATCGGGCTCGGCCTCGGCGCGCTCGGCATGCTCCTCGTCTGCTTCACGGCCTCGATGCCGTCGACGCTCCCCGCCCTCTTCCCGACCAAGGTCCGCTACGGCTCCCTCTCCATCGGCTTCAACATCTCCGTCTCGGTCTTCGGCGGCACGACCCCCCTGGTCGTCACGGCGCTGATCGGCGCGACGGGCGACAAGATGATGCCCGCGTACTACATGATGGCGGCGGCCGTGGTGGGCGGCATCGCCGTCTGGTACATGACGGAATCGGCCCGCAGCCCGCTGCCCGGGTCGCCCCCGGCGGTGGAGACGGAGGCGGAGGCGAGGGCGCTGAGGGGTTCTGGCGCCTCCTGAGGCACCAGCGCCTCCTGAGTATTTGAGCCCTCCGGTGAGTCATCCCCGCCCCTCCGGCGCTTGAGGCGCGGGGTTCGGGGCGGGGCCCCGGGGGGGGGCCGACCGCGCCATCTCGGGCAGCCACCGCTCGGCGAACCCCCGCACCGCTCCCCCGTACGCCACCACATTCCCCCCCGTCACCGGACCCGCTGATCTTCGACTCCCAGTGTGCGAGCCCCCACTGACAATCCCCTCCGCCCGCCGTAGACTCCTTAGCGAAACTAACTAGAGAGTCGAACTGTCGAACGGTCGAGCGGACGAAGTCGCAGACACAGACGAAGGGAACGTGCGAGTCGCATGAACCAGCAGCAGTGGAACGCCGTCGACGACTACTTCACCGACCTCCTCGCCCCCGCCGACGAGGCCCTGACCGCCGCCCTGCGCGACAGCGACACGGCGGGACTGCCGCACATCAACGTCGCCCCGAACCAGGGCAAGCTGCTCCACCTCCTCGCCCTGACGCAGGGCGCCCGCCGCATCCTGGAGATCGGCACCCTCGGCGGCTACAGCACCATCTGGCTGGCCCGCGCCCTGCCCGCCGACGGCCGCCTCATCACCCTCGAACACAACCCCGCGCACGCCGACGTGGCCCGCGGCAATCTCGCCCGCGCCGGACTCGACAAGCTCGTCGAGGTGCGCGTCGGCCCGGCCCTGGACTCGCTCACCGCGCTCGGCGCCGAACACACCGCGCGCCCCGAGCCCTTCGACCTCGTCTTCATCGACGCCGACAAGGTCAACAACGCGCACTACGTGGAGTGGTCGCTCAAGCTCACGCGCCCCGGCAGCCTGATCATCCTCGACAACGTCGTACGGGGCGGCGCCGTCACCGAAGCCGCCAGCACCGACCCGAGCGTGCTCGGCACCCGGGCCGCTCTCGAACTCATCGCCGAACACCCCAAGTTGAGCGGGACGGCGGTGCAGACGGTCGGCGTCAAGGGATACGACGGCTTCGCGCTGGCCCGCGTACTGGCCTGACGCCCGGCCTTCGTCAACTCAACCTTCGCGGGTTCAACCCTCGTGGTAGTAGCCGATGTTCACGCTCCGCGGCCCCGACCGGTCCTGGATGACGATCTCCCCGGAGCCGCCCCGGGAGAGCGACGCCGCCCCTCCGTAGTCGAGGGGCCGCGCCGCGCCGTCGGACACCATCCGCACCTCGGAGGCCGGATCGGGGTTCGAGCCGCGCAGCCACCGGACGGACCAGGCCCCGTCGGGCCCGCAGCGGAACTCCAGATGCGTACGCGACACGAACAGCCAGTCGTCGGGCGTCACCAGCCGGCACACGTTCCTGTCCCGCCCCACCCGCAGCACCGCACCCGGCTCGCTCGGGGTCTCGGCCATGAACATGCCCGCGGTCGCACCCGCGTCCGCCCCGGACACCGAGGCCATGGTCAGCTCCAGCACGTCGGTACGCTCCTTCGACTCGGTGCGGCACGGCCGTGGTCGGCGGCCCGCGGCCGGTATGTCGCGCTGCCGCATCCTAAGCGCCTCCCCGTGCGGGAGCGCCATCAGGCCCGACTCGCCCTCGGGGACGGCCGTTTGACGGCCCCTTTTCGGGCAACTCGATTCGGGGAACGGGTGTCGAGGCCCCCAGGGTCTCGCGCCCCAGGCCGATCCCCGAGCCGAAAAGGGCACCCACCCATGTCCACAGTCCTGCTCATCGTTCTGATCGTGGTCGCCGTCGTCCTCGTCGCCGCCGCTTTCGCCGTACTGAGCCGCAAGCGGCAGGGCGCGGGCGGCAGGCGCGGTCTCAGGCGCCGCTTCGGGCCCGAGTACGACCGCGCGGTCGCCCGGCACGACGGCGACACCAAGGCCGCCGAGCGCGACCTCGGCGAGCGTGTGAAGCGGCACGGTTCGCTGCGCACGCGGCCGCTGGCGCCCGCCGCCCGCGAGGAGTACGCGGCGCGCTGGACCGTCGCCCAGGAACGTTTCGTCGACTCCCCCCGCGAGGCCCTGATCGAGGCCGACCGGCTCATCGCCGAGGTGGCGGGGGCCCGCGGCTTCCCCGACGCGGGCCACTACGAGGACCAGGTCGACGCGCTCTCCGTGCACCACGCCCACCACGTCCACGGGTACCGCAAGGTGCACCGCGCGGCGCTCGACACGCCGGGCGCCGAGGAACACCGCGCCGGCACCGAGGAGATGCGCGCCGCCATGATCGAGGCGCGGGCCCTCTTCGACGCCCTGGTGAAGGAGCAGCACACCGACGCCGACGCCGCGCACGACGGCAGGCACGGCACCCACAAGCGTTCGACCGGCATCACCCACAAGGGAGTCCAGCATGGCTGACGGCACCGGTACCGGCACCGCTCTCTTCCCGCCCGACGCACGAGACAAGCTGACGCTGCGCCTCCAGAACGCCGTCAACGGCTTCGTCGACGAGCCGCGAGTCGCCGTCGAGAGCGCCGACCGCGTCCTGGAGGAGACGATCGCCGACCTGACACGCACCCTGGAGGAGCGCCGCCGCACCCTGCGCACGACCTGGCAGTCCCTCCCGCCGCAGGGCGCACCCGGGCAGGACGCGCCCCGGCAGGGCGCACCCGGCGAGCCCGCCCCCGCGACCATCGACGCCGCCCCGCCCGCCACCGCCCGGCCCCGCACCGGCGACACGGCCACCGGTGGTACGGCCACCGGCAATACGGCCACCGGCAATACGGCCACCGGCGACACGGAACAGCTCCGCCTGGCCCTGCGCGACTACCGCGAGACGGCAGAACGCCTGCTGCGCCTGTGACCCAGGCTCCGAGCCCCGGCGGGGACCGCTCACGTGCCCCCGCCGGGGCTCACGCCGTCCCGACACCCCGGTGCGGCAGGATGGCGGTATGAGCATCGTGAAGATCAACGCCCTCACCGTCCCCGACGAACAGCGCGAGATCCTGGAAAAGCGCTTCGCCTCCCGCGCGGGCGCGGTGGAGAACTCGGACGGCTTCGAGTGGTTCGAACTCCTGCGCCCGATCGAGGGCACGGACCAGTACCTGGTCTATACCCGCTGGCGTGACGAGGCCTCCTTCCAGGCGTGGATGGAGGGGCCCATGAAGGCGGCGCACCAGGGCGGCGGCGAGGGCGGCGACCGTCCCAAGCCCGCCGCCAGCGGGTCCTCCGTCTGGTCCTTCGAGGTCGTCCAGCAGGCCGCGCCCAAGGGCGCATAGCCTCCCGGCGGCAGACACCGTGCCCCGTACCCGGAGCGCTTCGGGTACGGGGCACGGCCGTGCCCGGAGCGACCCGGACCACGGCCCGTCCCCTTTCCTCTTTCCTCGCCCCGTCGCCCTGGGGCGCCGGGCAGCCACCACGGCTGCTGCCGCCCGGGCCGGCAAGGGCCGGTCACGTCACGCCGCCCGCGCCACCGTCGAGCCGTTGTGCGGGCGCTCCGACTCCGAGCCGCACAGTTCGGAGCTGAGTTCCTTGACCAGTTGGGCCAGGTCGGTCGGGCGGTGGGGGCCCCACCAGTCGCCGAGCAGTTCGGACAGGGACTCCTCGCGGGCCGTGGCCAGTTCGGCGGCGACCTCGCGGCCCCGGTCGGTGAGGACCATCTCCAGGCCCCGGCGTTCGGCCAGGCGGCGTTCCTCGACCTGGCGGGCGGCCGCCGTGATGACGGTCAGCGGCACCGTGGTGCGTTCGGCGAGCACGCCGGGCTCGACGGAGCCGTGCCGGGCGACGCGCAGGAGCAGCCAGCTCGACGCGGGCAGCAGGTCGTGGCCGGCCCGCTCCGTGATCCTCTCGTAGATCTTGCGCCGCCCCTCGCGCGTCCCGAGCACCGAGAGCGCCCGCGCGCACTCGTCGTACGACGAACGCTCCACGGGGTTGCTGGCGAGCGTCTGTGTCGGGTCGGGTGCCGTCACCGAGGCGCGCAGCTTGTCCTCGCGCAGGAACCAGGCGAGGAGGAAGGCCACCAGGGCGACCGGCGCCGCGTAGAGGAAGACGTCGGTGATCGAAGAGGCGTACGCGTGCAGGGCGCTGGGGCGCAGGTCGGCGGGGAGCCGGGCGATGCCGCGCGGGTCGGCCTCCAGGGTGCTGACGCTCAGGCCGGGCGGCAGCTGCTGTCCGGCGAGGGCGTCGGTGAGTTTGTCGCCGAGCCGGTTGGTGAAGACGGTGCCGAAGATCGCGACGCCGAAGGAGGCGCCGATGGAGCGGAAGAACGTCGCGCCGGACGTGGCGACGCCGAGGTCCTCGTAGCTGACGGCGTTCTGCACGATGAGGACGAGCACCTGCATGACCAGGCCGAGGCCCAGGCCGAAGACGAAGAAGTACGCGCTCATCTCGCCGGTGCCGCTGTTCTCGTTCAGCTGGTGGAGCAGGAGCAGTCCGAGCGTGGTGATGGCCGTACCGGCGATCGGGAAGACCTTCCAGCGGCCCGTACGGCTGACGATCTGGCCGGAGGCGGTCGTCGACAGGAGCATGCCGGCCACCATCGGCAGCATGTGCACGCCCGACATCGTCGGCGAGACCCCCTGCACGACCTGGAGGAACGTCGGCAGATAGGTCATCGCCCCGAACATCGCGAAGCCCACGATGAAGCTGATGACGGCGGAGAGCGTGAAGGTCCGGATCCGGAACAGCTTCAGCGGGATCACCGGCTCCGCCGCCCTGCGCTCCACCGCCACGAAGGCCCCGGCCAGGACCACGCCGAGCACCGCGAGCCCGATGATCTGCGGCGAGCCCCAGGCCCACGTGGTGCCGCCGAGCGAGGCGACAAGGACCAGGCAGGTGGCGACAGACGCGATGAGGAACGTGCCGAGGTAGTCGATGGTGTGCCGGGTCCTGCGCACCGGGATGTGCAGCGTGGTGGCGATGACCGCGAGCGCGATCACGCCGATGGGCAGATTGATGTAGAAGACCCAGCGCCAGGAGAGGTGTTCGGTGAAGAGTCCGCCGAGCAGCGGCCCGAGGACGCTGGTCGCGCCGAAGACGGCGCCGAAGAGCCCTTGGTACTTGCCGCGTTCGCGCGGTGACACGAGGTCGCCGACGATCGCCATGGACAGCACCATGAGCCCGCCGCCGCCGAGGCCCTGCAGCGCGCGGAACCCGATGAGCTGCGGCATGTTCTGCGCCATGCCGCACAGCGCCGAGCCGACCAGGAAGATCACGATCGCGGTCTGGAACAGCTTCTTGCGGCCGTACTGGTCGCCGAGCTTGCCCCAGAGCGGAGTCGCGGCGGTCGCCGCCAGCATGTACGCGGTGACGACCCACGACAGGTGATCCATGCCCCCGAGCTCGCTGACGATCGTCGGCAGAGCGGTGGAGACGATGGTCTGGTCGAGGGCCGCGAGGAGCATGCCGAGCAGCAGTGCGCCGATGGAGATCAGTACGTTTCCGGGGGGATGCCCGTTGCCGCCGGCGTGTGTCGGGGCGGGGCCGGGTCCCTCTCCTGCGGAGCGGGCGCTGACGTCCTGCGACATGGACACCTCCTGGGAGTCCGTCGGGGCCGCGGAGGAGCCACGGGGTCAGCTGATTCCGCCGGGGCAGCTGTTCTCGGCGGGTCCGCCGGGCCTGCCGGGCCTGTCGGGTCTGTTGTGTCCCGTGAGTCCCGTGAGTCCGTTGAGCCCGTGGAGTCCGTGGAGTCCGTTGCGGCCTTCCCTTTCCATCCTGGTCCGTGTCTCCCGTTATGGCCTGTTGAAGCGAGGGTCTGCATAATCGCTGGAGCTCTCGGGGCGGGCGGGGCGCAGGAGGGGAGGAACGGCCGGTGGCCGGACAGGACGAACGGCACGAGGGGTTACGGGGCGGGCGGGGCCAGTGGGGCGGGCGGCGGTGCCCCGCGTGCGGAGCCGGGCCTCGTGAGCCCGGGGACGGTGCGTCCACGGCGTGCGGTTGCGCGGCGGACGTGGCCGGCGCGGCAGGCGTGGTCGACGCCGTGGACCGGGCCCGCGCCCGGTCGGCGGCGGCTTCCGCCGCGGAGGACTTCGATCCGCTGCGCATACGTCCCTACGTCTCGCTGCCGGACCCCGACACGACCACCCCGGCGGAACGTACCCAGCGTGCAGAGCGTGCAGAGTGTGCGGGGGCGGATACGGCACCCCTGCCGGCCCGGTCGGCCCACCTGACCCAGCCGCCCCTCCCCTTCCAGGACGCGGAGCCCGCGCCCGAATCCGCCCCGCCCGAGAAGTCGGCCCGCAACCGGCGCTTGGCGCTGCTCGCCGGGGCGGGTGCGGGGGCGGCAGCAGCCGTGGTGGCCGCCGGCGTCTTCGCGGTGGGGCTCCTCTCCTCGGCCACGGACGGGCCGACCCGGGACCGGGCGCTGCCGGGCGACCCGGCGTCGGCGTACGCGGACCCGACGAAGCCCGCGCCGCCGTCGGCGAGACGGTCCGTGTCGGCGTCCCTCTCGCGCACGCCCTCCGTCGCCCCGAGCACACCTCGCGTGCACCTGCCGCCCTCGGCCACGCCCACCCGCTCGGCTCCGTCGGCACCCTCGGCGCCGCCCTCGACGGCGCGGGCGACGGGCTCGGCCGGGCCGTCTGCGTCGGCGCCGCCCCGCGAGGCGGCCGACGCCACGCTGCGGCAGGGCGACAAGGGGGCGCGCGTCGCCGAACTGCAGGGGCGGCTGGCGCAGCTCTATCTGTACGTGGGTGAGCGGGACGGCGTCTACACGTCCCGGGTCACCGACGCGGTGGCCCGCTACCAGTGGGCCCGTGGCCTCACGGACGACGCCCGGGGCGAGTACGGCCGCGAGACGCGTCGCAGCCTGGAATCGGAGACCTCGGAACCCTGAACCACCCGCCGGCCGACCTACCTGGGCCCCACTCGCCCCACCCGTACGGCGCCGTCAGCCGGACGACTGCCGAAGGTCAGGCGAACGTCAGCCTGATCGACCCGTCCCCCGCGTCCGCGACCCCCACGCCCGCCAGGTCGTCCACATGTACGGTAGGGCCGAACTGCGCGGCCCGGGGGCCGACGCCCACGACCCTCATGCCGGCCGCCTGCCCCGCGCGTATGCCCGCCTCGGAGTCCTCGAAGACCACGCAGTCCGCCGGGTCAAAACCGAGCGCCGCCGCCCCCTTGAGGAATCCCTCGGGGTCCGGCTTGCTCGCGCCCACGCTCTCCGCGGTCACCCGTACGTCGGGCAGCGCGAGCCCGGCCGCGGCCATGCGTCCGGTGGACAGGGGCACGTTCGCGGAGGTCACGAGTGCGTGCGGCAGCCGGAGGCCGGCCAGCGCGGCCATGAAGGCGGGCGCGCCCGGCACGGGCACGACGCCCTCCATGTCGGCGGTCTCGGCGGCGAGCATCTCGCGGTTCTCCGCGTAGTTCTCCTCCATGGGCCGCTCCGGCAGCAGCACCGCCATGGACGCGTATCCCTGCCGCCCGTGGACGACCTTGATGACCTCGTCGAAGTCGAGCCCGTGCCGGACGGCCCAGCGCCGCCAGCAGCGCTCGACGACGGCGTCGGAGTTCACGAGGGTGCCGTCCATGTCGAGGAGAACGGCCCGGGCGGTCAGAACGGGTGCGACAGGGTCGGCGGTCGTCGCCGTCATCGGGTGCTCCAGAGCGCAGTGGCAGCGGAAGATCGGGGCAGCGAAAGATCAAGGCAGCCCCGCCCGCCGGTCAGGGAGTACGGGCGGAGCCACTTTGTTCCTGCACGGTACAAAAACCGGGCCCCAAAAGCCAACGCCGCAGGTCAGACCGGTCAAGGCCCGCAAAAAGGACCGCCAGGGGTCACTTTCAGAGATCCGACAGCCGACCCCGCCCACAGGGCCGGCCTCAGGCGATCGCCTCGTACAGGCTCCACACCCCGAGCCCCAGCATCAGGAGCGCCGCGATCTTCGTGATGAGCGCCAGCGGCACCCGCTTCATCAGCGCCTTTCCGCCGACGATGCCGAGTCCGGCGACCGCCCACAGCGCGAGCACCGCACCGAGGCCGACGGAGAGCGGGTCGTCGTAGCGCGCCGCCATGTTCGCGGTCATGATCTGCGTCAGATCGCCGAACTCGGCGACCAGGATGAGCATGAAGCCCGCCCCGGAGACCTTCCAGAAGCTCTGGTCCTCGGGCTGCTTGACCTCTTCCTCCTCGCCGCCGCCCTTCAGGAGCAGCATCGCGGCGCCGCCGAGGAAGAGGACGCCCGTCAGCGCGTGGACCAGCTGCTGCGGCAGCAGGGTCAGGACGCTGCCCGCCGCGACGGCGAGCACCACGTGGACGGTGAAGGCGGCCGCGACGCCGGCGAACACGTACGAGGCGCGGTAGCGCGTGCCGAGGACGAGTCCGGCAAGCGCCGTCTTGTCCGGCAGCTCGGCAAGGAAGACGACGCCGAAGACGAGCGCCATCACGCTGAAGCTGATCAAGGGTTCCTCAATCGGTCGGGGCCGCCCCACCGAGAGTGTTCCACCGTTTCGCGTACGACACCTCGGCACGGCAGCGCACACGGACGTACACGGATGTGGACGTCTGGACGTACACGGGGTGCGTACGTCGGGCACTGCTTGCCGAAGGTCTCGCTGGCCTGCCCCGTGGGGCCTGCCTCCGGGCGCCGGCTCAGACGAGCTGAGCAGTATGTCGACGGTCCGGCGAAGAGCTACTCCCCTTCTGCGCCGTCCATCGTACGGGACGGCGCACGGGTCGCGACCAGGGACTTTCGGTCCGCGCCGGAGTGACCTGGATCACGGGAGCGCGCCGATGTGCGCGGAAATGCAACTTCCGTACCGCCCAATGCACTTGACGCGGCGCCAGAACCCTTGAAGTCGGCACCTCTTTGACGCGACCCTGTCACTACACGCACATCCAGCCGTAACCACGACCCGCAACTCTGACCGCCCCACCGGTCAACCGCCCCCCACATCAAGGGAGTTCGCATGCCCGCTGTCTACGCGCGTCGAAACGTCCGGCCCGCCTTCGCCGCCGCGGCCGTCGCCCTGGCCTCCGCCGCCACGCTCCTCACCGGCACCCCCGCCCAGGCTGCTCCGCCGGCCCCGGTCGGCGCCGCCACGGCCCGCACCTACCTCGGCGAGCTCACCGTCAAGGCCGAGGGCTCCTCCGACGGCTACAGCCGCGACAAGTTCCCGCACTGGAAGACGCAGTCCGGCGCCTGCAACACCCGCGAGGTCGTCCTCAAGCGCGACGGCACGAACGTCCAGCAGGATGCCAGCTGCGCCGCCACCTCCGGCACCTGGAAGTCCCCCTACGACGGCGGCACCTGGACCGCCGCGTCCGACGTCGACATCGACCACGTCGTGCCGCTCTCCGAGGCGTGGAAGTCCGGCGCGAGCGGCTGGACCACCGCGCAGCGCGAGGGCTTCGCCAACGACCTGGCCCAGCCACAGCTGATCGCCGTCACCGACAACGTCAACCAGGCCAAGGGCGACCAGGACCCGGCGGAGTGGCTGCCGCCCACCGCCTCGTACCACTGCTACTACGCCCGGATGTGGGTGGACGTGAAGCACCACTACAAGCTGTCGGTGAACACCGAGGAGAAGAGCGCCCTGTCCTCCCTGCTCAACCGCTGCTGAAACGATTCCTGACCGCCCGCGGGCCGACCGGGTCCGACGGGTTGTCCCGGAACCGGCCCGCCCTCCTCCGTCGTTCCGTACCGTACGGGGCGACGGAGGAGGGTGATCACCTGTGGCACGGCTGCGCCTGGGTCCACTGTTGAGGTACGTCGACGGCGCCACGGCGACCGTCTGGGTCGAGGCCGACCGGCCCTGCACCGCCGAGGTGCGGTGCGCGGACGGCGCGCGCGGCTCGGCACGCACCTTCCAGATCGCCGGCCATCACTACGCGCTCGTCCCGGTCACCGGCCTGACCCCCGGCACGGAGACGGCGTACGAGGTGCGGCTCGGCGAAGGCGAGGGGGCCGTCGTCTGGCCCCTGCCCGCATCGCCGTACCCCGCGAGCACCATCCGCACGCCGGCGGCGCCCGGCGGCACCGGCGCCGGCGAGCTGCGCGTCACCTTCGGCTCCTGCCGGTGGGCCGCGCCGCCGTCCGGCGAGCACGATCCCGTGGGGCCCGACGCCCTGGACACCCTCGCCGCCCGCATCGCCGCAGGCCCGACCGCCGAGCGCCCGGACGTCCTGCTGCTCCTGGGCGACCAGGTCTACGCGGACCAGACCTCCAAGGCCACCCAGCGCTGGCTGGCCGCCCGCCGCGACCTCGCCGACCCGCCGGGCGCCCAGGTCGCGGACTACGAGGAGTACACCCACCTCTACTACGAGTCCTGGCTCGACCCGGAGATCCGCTGGCTGCTGTCCACCGTGCCGAGCAACATGATCTTCGACGACCACGACATCGTCGACGACTGGAACACCAGTGCGGCCTGGCTAGCCGAGATACGGGCCACGCCCTGGTGGCGCGAGCGCCTGCTGAGCGGCCTGATGTCGTACTGGGTCTACCAGCACCTCGGCAACCTGCCGCCCGAGGAGCTGGCGCGCGACGCCCTCTACGCCTCCGTGCGCGCGACCCCGGACGGCACGGACGCGCTGCGCGCCTTCGCCGCCGCGGCCGACGCGGACCCCACCACCGCCCGCTGGAGCTACCGGCGGGACTTCGGCCGCGTACGCCTGCTGATGGTCGACACCCGCGCGGCCCGCGTCCTCGACGAGGGCGAGCGCGCCATGCTCGACGCCGACGAGGCCGACTGGCTGCGCAAGCAGGCGCTGGCGGATCCGGGCGCGTACGACCATCTCCTCATCGGCACCTCCCTGCCCTGGCTCCTCCCCCACCTCATCCACGACGCCGAGGGGTGGAACGCCGCGCTGTGCCGCGGCGAGCGCGGCGACCGCTGGGCCCGCTTCGGCGAGAACCTGCGAAGACGCTCGGACCTGGAGCACTGGGCCGCCTTCCCCGCCTCCTTCGAAGCGCTCACCGCGCTGATCACGGCGGCGGGTTCGGGTCCGCGGGCCCCCGCGACGGTGTGCGTGCTCTCCGGCGACGTCCACCACGCCTACATCGCCGAGCCGAGCTGGCCCGCGGGCGAAGGCCCCGAGGCCCGGGTCCTCCAGCTCACCTGCTCCCCCGTGCACAACTCCATCCCCGCCTCCATAAAGCTCGGCTTCCGCTTCGGCTGGAGCCGGGTGGGGCGCGCGCTGGGACGGCGCTTCGCCCGGCATGCCGGGGTGACGCAGGCGGGCATCGACTGGCGCAGGACGGGCGGGCCCTGGTTCGGCAACCAGCTGATGACCCTGACGCTGCGCGGCCGTTCGGCCCTGCTCCGGCTCGACCAGGCGCGGGCGGTGCGCGGCGGGAGCGTGCGCCTGGAGACGGCGGAGTCGACGCAGCTCTCGTGAGGGCGGCCCGGGTGTGACGCGACCCACAGCCGGAAGCGGATCCTCCGGCGGGGGTTCGGCATCAGGGCCGCCGACGGCATGATGATGCGGACCGATGCGGACCGTCCGGTTCCAGCGCTCCGGCGCTCCGGCGCTCCGGCGCTCCGGCGCTCCGGCATTTCGGCGTTCCAGCGTTCTCTATATGCCCGGGAGTCACGCTTTTGTCTGCACCTGTACCCGCGCCGCTCCCACCCGCGCCACCCCGGCCCGCACCGCACGATGCCGCCCTCGCCCTGGTCGGCGCGGGCCCCCGCGGCACCAGCGTGCTCGAACGGCTCTGCGCGTCGGCGGCCGAACTCCTCGCGCCGGGGACACGTCTGACGGTCCACGTCGTCGACCCCGCCCCGCCGGGCGCGGGCCGCGTCTGGCGCACCGCGCAGCCCGCCGAGCTCCTGATGAACACCGTCGCGTCCCAGGTGACCCTCTTCACGGACGAGAGCGTCGACTGCTCGGGGCCGATACGACCGGGCCCGAGCCTGTACGAATGGGCGGCCGCCGGGCACGTGCCGGGGCTCGGGCCCGACGACTATCCGACCCGCGCCTGCTACGGCCGCTACCTGGAGTGGGTCTTCGCCGAAACGGTGCGCGGCGCCCCCGGCGCGGTCCGCGTCCAGGTGCACGCGGCGCGCGCCGTGCGGCTGACCGGGGCGGCCGACGGGGCGCAGACCCTCGTACTGGACGACGGCCTCGAACTGTCCGGCCTCGCGGCGGTCGTGCTCGCGCAGGGCCACCTGCCGACGGCCGGCACGCCGGAGCAGCGGCGCCTGACGGACCACGCGGCGCGGCACGGCCTGCGCCACTTCCCGCCCGCCAACCCCGCCGACCTGGACCTGTCCCGTGTCGCCCCGGGCGAGCGGGTGCTGCTGCGCGGGCTCGGCCTCAACTTCTTCGACCACATGGCGCTGCTCACCGAGGGCCGCGGCGGCCGGTACGTGCGAACGCCCGGCGGCGCGCTGCGATATCGGCCGTCGGGCCGCGAGCCTCTGCTGTACGCGGGTTCGCGGCGCGGCGTCCCGTACCAGGCGCGCGGCGACAACGCGAAGGGCCCGTACGGGCGGCACGAGCCCGCCGTCCTGACCGGTGACGTGGTGGCACGCTTCCGCAAGCGCGCGGAGAGCGGGGACGCCCCCGACTTCCTCGACGAGATATGGCCGTTGATCGCGAAGGAGGTGGAGACGGTCTATTACGCGGCGCTCCTTGCGGGCCGGGGCGGCGGTCCGGCAGAGGTGAGCGACTTCCGTGGACGGTTTCTCGCCACCGGTCACCGCAGCCCTCAAGAGGCCTGCGTGCTGGGCGAGTTCGGCATCGGGGACGCCGACCGCTGGTCCTGGGACCGGCTCTCCAGGCCGCACCCGCCGCGCCCCTTCGCCTCCGCGGGTGCCCACCGCGAGTGGCTTCTGGACCGGCTGCGCGAGGACGCCGCGCAGGCCGCGCTCGGCAATGTCGCCGGACCGCTGAAGGCCGCGCTCGACGTGCTCCGCGACCTGCGCAACGAGCTCCGCGCCATCGTCGACCACGGCGGTCTCCCCGGCACCTCGCGCCGCGACCACCTCGACCGCTGGTACACGCCGCTCAACGCCTTCCTGTCCATCGGCCCGCCGCGCCGCCGCATCGAGGAGATGGCGGCGCTGATCGAGGCGGGGGTCCTGGAGGTGCTCGGCCCGCGGCTGACCGTGCGGCCCGACGGCGGGGCGTTCCTCGCCCACTCCCCCGACGTGCCGGACTCGGCCGTACGGGTCACCACGCTGATCGAGGCCCGGCTGCCCGAGCCGGACCTGCGCCGCACCGGCGACGCGCTGCTCGGCGAGCTCCTGGCGAGCGGCGGGTGCAGGCCCCATGTGGTCGACGGCTACGAAACCGGAGGCCTGGACGTGACGCCCCGGCCCTATCACCTGATTGACCGTCAAGGGCGCGCCCAGGCACGGAGGTTCGCGTTCGGAGTGCCCACCGAAGGGGTCCACTGGGTGACCGCGGCCGGTGCCAGGCCGGGCGTCGATTCCGTCACCCTGTCGGACGCGGACGCGGTGGCGCGGGCCGTGCTCCGCCTGGCCGCCTGGGCCGGCGAGCCACTGCCCGGCCCCCGGACGGAGCCGAAGCGGAATCTCCGACTGACCGAATGTTGAACTTGCAAGCACTAATTAGGTTCGCCTAATCTTGGGCCTCCGCTCGGTTACCGTCCCCCAACCGAAGGAGTCCCCCACCATGACTGGACGTCTCAACAGCGCCCAGCCCTATGCCCTCGGCCTGTTCCGCATAGTGATCGGCCTGCTCTTCGCCTGCCACGGAGCCGCCTCGCTCTTCGGAGTCCTCGGCGGCGCGGCCGGCGGCGGCACGATCGACGCCGGCACCTGGCCCGGCTGGTACGCGGCCGTCATCCAGCTCGTCGGCGGCGCGCTGGTCCTGCTGGGCCTCGGCACCCGGGCCGCCGCGTTCGTCTCGTCCGGCTCGATGGCGTACGCCTACTTCAAGGTCCACCAGCCGGAGGCGCTGTGGCCCATGGAGAACGGCGGCGAGGCCGCGGCGATCTTCTGCTGGGCGATGCTGCTGCTCGTCTTCACCGGGTCCGGCGCGTTCGGCCTGGACCGGTTCTTCGCCTCGCGGAGCGAGAGCGGGGCCGACGGGCAGGACGCGGGCTCGAAGCGCGCGCCGGTCGCGGCCTGACCCGCGACCTCCGTTCACGGGGCGGCGCCCCTTCCCTCGTGCCTCGCGGTACGGGGAAGGGGCGCCGCCCTTCGTCTATGAGCCGTCCTACGCGCCATCGGCCTTCGCGTGCGCCCGGGGCGCGAACGGCACCGTGAAGCAGGCGGCCCTGTCACCCGTACCGCCGGGCTCGTGGTGCAGGACCACGGAGGCGGCCTCGCCGGGCCTGAACCCCCAGCCGTGCACCGCGCTCGCCGACCCGGAGCCGTCCGCTCCGGCGGTGAAGTCCAGCCACACCTCGTTCTCCGGGTTGAGGTAGGCCGGGTCCTTCGACGGCTGCACCGGGTCGACGCGGTGCTGATAGTGGCCGCCCGCCGCCTCCGGTTCCACGCCGCACGGCTTGCGGTGCACGTGCACGCCGTACGCGTGCCCCGGCTTCATGCCCCTGACCCGCAGGGTGACGGTCATGCCGTCCCCGACGCCGCGCTGCACGACCTCGATCCACGACGCCGCGGGGACCAGTCCCTGGTCGTACGTCACCGCAGGCGAGGGGATGAACGCCGTGGGCGGCGCGAACCGCCCCTCGGCCCGCACCCAGGGGGTTTCGGCGACCGCGCCACCGCTCACGGCCAGTGCGGCCGCGACGGCCCCGATCCCGACCCCAACCCCGGCCAGCACCCCTGACACCATCGCCCGCTCCGTCCCTGATGTCGTTCACGTCCCACTCGGGCGCTGACTCGTTCGTACGGGACTTCGGTGCCGTACGCCGCATCGGGGGAGGCAGCCGGGTGAACGTGACGTAGGGAACATCTAAACCCCCAGTGGATCTCGCGCCCCTCACGCGGCGTACGCTGTACAGCTGTCACCAGGCCGCCCCTGCCGTTCCCCGCGACAACAGCGGCAACGCGCTGCCAACCGGTGAGTAACGGGGAGTAACGGGGAGTTGCGGTGCTTGAGAGTGTGGGGGCGTTGACCGGCAGTCCGTGGATTTACGCGGTCGTCGCCCTGTCCGTCCTGTTCGACGTGTTCGTTCCTGTGCTGCCGAGCGGCGTCCTCGTCATCATGTCGGCCACGGCGGCCGCGGCGGCGGGAACCGGTGCGGGGCAGGTGCCGCACGGCGTCCCCGACATCCTCGTGCTCACCCTCTGCGCGGCGACGGCCTCCGTGCTCGGCGACATGGTCGCCTTCCGGCTTGCCTGGCGCGGCGGCGAACGTCTCGACCGCGCCATCGCCCGCTCCCGGCGCCTGACCACCGCGCAGGAACGACTCGGCACGGCGCTCGCGCGGGGCGGCGGCATCCTCGTCGTCATCGCGCGCTTCGCACCGGCGGGCCGCTCGATCGTCTCCCTCGGCGCGGGCGCGGCCCACCGCAAGCTGCGCGAGTTCCTGCCCTGGTCGGCCCTGGCCGGCCTGGCCTGGGCCGGCTACAGCGTCGCCCTCGGCTACTTCGGCGGCCAGTGGCTCGGCGCGACGTGGCTCGCCACGGGCGTCTCCCTCCTCGCCCTGTTCGCGGCAGGCGCGGGCGCGGCATTCCTGGTCCGCCGCCCAACCCCGGACACAGCAAAGGCATAGCCACCCCGCACGCCCCGTCCGGACCCCTGGCCCGCCCCTCGAAAAGCCACCCACACACCTGCCCCCGCGTTCGCACCGGTCGCGCCCGACGGCATTTCTGGTCCGGCGCCCGGAATCGGACGCGACGAAGACGCAGAACCCGGCGCACCCGCACGGGCCCCCGGGAGCCCCTGGAAGGCCTCCCAGGCACCTGTCCCTGCGTTCCGTCCGCGCGCCGGTCGCGCCCGGCGGCGTTCCTGACCCGGCGCCCGGAACCGAACGCGGCAAAGCCGCAAGGCCCGGCGCACCCGCACGAGCCCCGTGCCCCCTCGGAATGCCGCCCGCGCCGGTCGCACCCAGAGGCATGCCTGGTCCGGCACCCGGAACCGAACGCGGCGAAGGCATCGAGCGGCACGCGGCCCGCACCGCCTCCCGGGCCCCGGGCTCCCCGGAAAATCGCCCATACACCCGCCCTGCGGGCCTAGGCCGCCGCCGTTGCGGAGTCTGCACGGCGCCGCGCTCTGCGGCGTGCCCCGTGCGGCCGCGAAGGTGCCGCTCGGGTCCGTCTGCCGCGTCCGGGGCCGGCCGAGCGCCAACGTCGTCACCCTCTCGCCCCGCGGCCGGGGCAGCAGCAGGGCACGGCTATGACGTGCGTGCCCCGCGTACTTCCAGGTCCGCCAGCAGCTCCGCCGTCGCCTCCGCCACCGCGTCCACAGCCCGTTCGAACACCTCGCGGTTGTGCGCGGCCGGGGCGCGGAAGCCGGAGACCTTGCGTACGTACTGAAGCGCGGCGGCCCGGATCTCCTCCTCGGTGGCGTCCTCGGGGATGGCGGGCGGACGGAGCGTCTTGATGCTTCGGCACATGCCTCCAGCTTGCCACCGCCGGGTCGCCATCGGGCCAGTGCCGCAGTGGTCCCGTCGGCCGGATCCCACCCCCCGGATCACTCGCACACGTAATTCGAACAGGAGTACCATTACCGCGTGCCTGCCACCCCAGCCCATAACTTCCCGAGCGACCTCCTCGCCGGCCAGGAGGAACTGCACCAGGTCCGCTCCACGCTCCTGGCGCTGCTCAAACGCCTGCCCTGGTCGGTCGAGCCCCTCGACGGCTTCAGCGACACGGGCGGCTGGCGCAGAGTGGAACGCCCCGCCTCCCCCGGCTGGACCCCCGACGAACAGGCCGAGGTCGAGAAACTACGTACGCGCGAAAGGGAGTTGGCGGTCTTCGTGACCTGCCACCGCTACTGGGAGCAGGTCTCAGGACCGGACGTCGTCGCCGCGCGGGCCCGCCTCAAGCACGCCCACGACACGCCCGACGACTCCCTCCCGTAAAGCCATTGACACGCGCTGACAGCGGGCGTTGACTCCCTACCAGCCGCGCACAAGAGCCCCCTTCGAGCCACGGAGGTGCAGCCATGAACGTCCTGATAGTCGTCGCGATCCTGGCCCTCTTCGGCCTGGGCTTCAATCAGCCTCTGCTCTGGCTGGCCGCAGCGGCACTCGCCTTCTACCTGGTGCGCTTCTACGAGGGCGGTTCGGCCGACAAGAAGAGCGGTTCCGGGAGCGGCGGCAGTGGCGGAAGCGGTGCGGGCGGGGGAGGCGGCGCAGGTGGCGGCGGCTACCCCAAGACGTACCGCGACTACCGCATCCGCAAGGAACGCCAGGAGCGTTGGGACCGCAGGTACCGCAGGACGCACCCGGGATCCGGCCGCTGAGGTCCCGCCCGGGACAGCCGGAGAAAGAACAGCGCCACCACGCGAAGGCCCCCCGTCGACAGTCGACTGTCGACGGGGGGCCTTCGCCGCTACTGGCATCCAGTTGCCGGCACGCAACTATCGGCAGCAGCGAGCCGGCACCCGGAGCCGCGTCAGTGACGCGGGCCCTGCTTCCGGTCACGCCAGTCATCGCCCTTCGCGCCGCCGCGCTCACGCTCGCCCTTGCCGCGCTCGAACTCGATCTGCTCCTTGCGCACCGAGTCGGAGACCTCCTGCGTCTCGGTGACCTTCTCGGTCTCCAGACGCACGCGCTCGACCGGCACCGACTCCTTGCTGACCACGGGCCGCTCGGCGTGCAGGGTCACCTCGGTCTCGGCCTCGCCGATGTCGGCGCGGGTCCGGTCCCCCTCGCGGATCGGCTCGCGGACCACACGGACCTCCTCGTGGGAGAGGGGTACGGACGTCTTCACGTCCTCGGTGACGACCACCTTGCGCAGGCGGGCCCGGCCGACCACTTCCTCTTCCTTCCCCACCCGCAGCCGCTCCTCGGAGCGCACCATGTCCTCGGCCTTGCCGGTGTCGGCCGCACCGGCCCGGGTCGCGAACTCACGCGAGCCGCCGGCACCCGCGCCGGCCATACCGGCGGCGGTACGGGTCTGGTTGCCGCCCGCCGTGCCACGCGTCGTGGCGTCGGGGCGGGCGAGCCCGTAGTGGGCGTAGAGCTCGTGCTCCTCGCCCGGCTCTATGTGCTGGTCGGCGTCGATGCGGGGAGCGTCCTTGACGGCCTCCTTCGTCGTCGCCACGTGCAGCTGGTCATCCTGACGGCGGGCTCCGGCCAGCGGGACGAAGCTCTGCTTCATACCGAACAGCCCGGTCTTGACGGTGATCCACTCGGGACGGCCGGTGCGGTCGTCGAGGTAGACCTGCTCGACACTGCCGATCTTCTCGCCGGTGCGGTCGTAGGCCGTCAGGCCCGCAAGCCCGTCGGGGTTGGTGAAGGCCTCGCCCTGCGTCATGGGTGATCACTCCCTTGCAGCGCGCGACAGGCGAAAATCGACTTTCGCCTCGGAGGACGCACGCCTCCCCTCCATCGCGCTCCGCCCGACGGCATACCGCAACCAGGAAAGTCACGCACCGTGCGCGGCCGCCCCGGCAGAAGCCGCTCACCGGCACTCCTGAGGCGATCGGGCCGATCTGGCCCACCACCCCCCGATTAACCCATTCGGGTGACCACGCGAAGAAGCCCCCCAGCCATGACGACTGGGGGGCCACGAGCAGGATCACACCTGCTTCTCCACCCGGTGGGCGCGGACGGTTTCGAACCGCCGACATCCTCCTTGTAAGGGAGGCGCTCTACCCCTGAGCTACGCGCCCGGGACGAGTGGACAGCCTACCTTGCCGCAGCCAGTGCCCCGCAAACCCCTTCTTGTCACCGGGCGGCCGGGGGTTAACCCCACCCCTGATCCGGTGGCCGGCGGGATCCTCCCGGCTCGGGCGGCTCCGTAGAGTCTGGCCCGGCAGCACAAGATCACTTCAGGGGGAGCCCGTCATGACCGTCCGCACCCGTCGCCGTCCGCGCACCGCCCGCGCACTCGCCGCCGCCGGCGGGACCGCCGCCGTGGTCCTGCTGGCCGGCGCGTGCGGGGCCGACGCCACGGACGACACGGAACCGGAGCACCGGACGTTCGCCCTGGCGGGCAAGACGCTGACCGTCGAGTCCAGCGACTCCACCCTCGAACTGGTCCCCGCCGGCAGCGACGCCGAGGGCGTGCGGGTGACCCGGTGGTTCGACGGGGAGACCGTCCTGGGCGGCGACCCCAAGGTGACGTGGACGATGGAAGGGGACCGGCTGAAGCTCGACATGGAGTGCTCCGGAGTCATCGCCAACTGTTCGGCCAGGCACCGGGTCGAGGTGCCGCGCGGGGTCGCGGTGACCGTCGAGAACAAGGACGGCCGGGTCACGGCGAGCGGGTTCCAGGACCCGCTGAAGGTACGTTCGAAGGACGGCCCGGTCACCGTCGAGAACATCGGCGCGCCTCTTGACCTGCGCAGCTCCGACGGCTCCGTCACCGCGCGCCGCATCACGTCGCGGCAGGTTGCCGTCGACTCCAAGGACGGTTCCGTACGGCTGGAACTGGCCGCCGTGCCCGACCGCGTCGAGGCCCGGAGCAAGGACGGCTCCGTCGACATAGCGGTGCCCGACAGGAAGGGCGGGAAGGGCGGGAAGGAGGTCGCGTACGACGTACGGACCGACGTCTCCGACGGCTCCGTCGACGTGGCGGTGCCGCGCGACCGCAACAGCGCTCACCACGTGTCCGTCCGCAGCGCCGACGGCAAAGTCACCGTGCGCAGCGCGAACTAACCGGCCCGTGTATTCGTCCTTAACCGGTGGGAGAATGTGACACCGGGCAGGGCGGATGACAGCACGGGAGAGGGATAGTGACGGCGACACCTTCGCAGCCGTACACACCGGACAGAACCGAGGCCGAGAGCACCACAGCAGCGACAGCGACAGTCACGGGCCCCCGGCCCCGGACCCGGACCGGCGGGAGCGCGCGCCGCGGCGGCCCCCTCCGTGACGCCCTCGACACCCTCGCCCTCGTCACCGCCGTCACCCTCTCCCTGCCGCTGCTCGCCGCCGCCGTACCGGCCGCGTTCGCGGGCGGCGGCACCCGCCGGTGGTTCGGCGGCCGCGGCGAGAGCCTGCGCGCCGAGGCGCAGGCCGCGAAGGACGCCGCTGCCGCCGCCTTCTACGAACTGGACACCGCCCAGCGCGACCTCCGCATCTCCATAGAGACGATCGTCGCCGTGGACTCCTCGCCCGCGGCCCAGCGCGCCGTCTCGGACTTCGAGGCGATGGGGCGGCGCATCGACGAGGTCAGCCACCAGTACATCAGCGCGGTGGACGCCCACGACCTCGACCGGGACGACCTGGAGTCCTCCGTCGCGGCTCGCGCCAAGACCGAACTCACCGCCGCCACAACCGAGCTGGGCAGGACGAAGCAGGACCTGGAGCGCTTCCAGCAGGGCCTCGGCCCGCTGCTCGACAAGGCGGAGACCCAGCTGGCGCGGCTCGCCCCCGCCGTGGAGCGGGCCCGTCAGACACTGCTCGCCGCCAGCAACGCCCTCGACGCCGTGCGGGCCGCGGGCCTCAAGGCCGACGACCTCGCCGCCCGGCTCGCCGCCCTCGGCCCCGAGCTGACCAAGCTCAACCAGGGCGCGGGCCGGCACGGCGTACCGGAGACGCTGCAGCGGGCCGACCGCGTCCTGCGCGACGCCGAGGCCGTGCGCGCCGAGGCCGAGCGGCTGCCCGAGCGCGCCGCCGAGATCGACCGGCGCCTCGTGTCGCTGCGCACCCGCGCGCAGGCGCTCACCACGCGCAGCGGCCAGGTCGACCCCGTCCTCAGCGAGCTGCGGCGCCGGTTCTCCGCCGCCTGCTGGCAGGACCTGCAGCACGTCCCCGACCAGGCCGCGGAGCATGTGCGCCAGGCCGAGGCCAAGCTCGCGGAGGCGCGGCAGGCCCGTGCGGAGCAGCGCTGGCCCGACGCCACCGCGCGGCTCTCCACGGTCCGCGCGCTGCTGAACTCCACGGACGAGGCGGTCTCGGCGGCCGGTGACCGCCTCCAGCGGCTGAACGCGGTGTCGAAGGACCCGCAGCAGGAGATCGACCGCACCCGCTTCGCGATCCGGGACGCACAGCGCCTGGCGATGGCGGGCCGCCAGACCCCCGAGCCGCGCCACGCCCGCCCGCTGGACGACTCCGTGGCCCGCCTGGACCGCGCGGTGGCCTCCCTGGAGGGCCGCCACCCCGACTACTGGCACTTCCTGACCGAGACCGAGGCGGTCCGCACGACCGTGGCGCGCGTGGTCGCGCAGATCCGGGAGGAGCGGGGGCAGGGGGCCTGAGCCGCCGGTCCGGCCACACCTGGCGGGGAGGCGCCCCGGCACGTAGCCGGAAAGGTGCCCCCGGCCGCGACGGCCTGAACCCCTGTGCGAACGTGGGGAGATGCGTGACTTCCCCACGGATCTCCGGGCGCGGCGCCTCGTCGCCATCGTGCGCGGCACCGATCCCGACGCCTCCTTCCGTACGGTCATGACGCTGGTGGAGTCCGGCGTTCCGCTGGTCGAGGTCTCCCTCAGCGGCGCCGACGCCCTGGGCGTGCTGCGCCGGGCGCGGGCCGATCTGGGCGCGGACGCCTGGCTCGGCGCGGGCACGGTCCGCACCGCCGACGACGCGCGCCGGGCCGCCGACGCGGGTGCCAACCTCATCGTCACGCCCGGGCTCGGCGCGGGGGTCGACGAGGCGGTGCGCCTCGGGCTTCCGGTGCTCGGCGGTGTCCTCACGCCCACCGAGGTCATCGCGGCCGAGGCGGCGGGCGTGACGGCGCTGAAGGTCTTCCCCGCGTCGGCGATGGGCGGCCCCACGTATCTCAAGGCGCTGCACGCCCCCTTCCCCGACACGGCCTTCGTGCCGGTCGGCGGGGTGGACGCGGTGGCCGCCGAGGCGTATCTGGCGTTCGGCGCGGTGGCGGTGGGCGTGGGCTCACCGCTGGTCGGTGACGCGGCGGACGGCGGCGATCTGGGCGCGCTGCGCGCACGGGCGGCGGAGTTCGTGGAGACCACGGCGGTGACGCTCTGATGCGCACGCCACCGTCACTGCCTCCGAGCCCGACCCCGTCCCCGGCCCCGACCTCGTCCCCGGCTCCCTGCGACGTCCTCACCCTCGGCGAGACCATGGTCGCCCTGCGCGGCAGCGGCCCCCTCAAGCTGGGCGGCTCGATGGACGTGTCGGTCGCGGGCGCCGAGAGCAATGTCGCCATCGGCCTGTCCCGGCTCGGCCACACCGTCCGCTGGGCGGGCGCGGTCGGCGACGACGAGGCCGGTGAGCTGGTTCTGCGCACGCTGCGCGCGGAGGGCGTCGACGTCACCGCGGCCACGCGCGACCCGCTGGCCCCGACGGGCCTCGTCCTCTTCGAGCCGCGGCTGCCGGAGGTGACCCGCGTGCACTACTACCGGGCGGGGTCGGCGGGTTCACGGCTCGCCCCGGACGCGGTCGAGGCGGCCTTCGCCACCGCCCGGCCCCCGCGCGTCCTGCATCTCACGGGCATCACGCCGGCGCTCGGCCCGTCGGCGGCCGAGGCGTGCCGGCGCGCCCTGCGCCTCGCCCGTGAGCACGGCACACAGGTCTGCCTGGACGTGAACTTCCGCGCCCGCCTGTGGAGCCCGGAGCAGGCGGCGACGGAGCTGCGCGGGTGGCTCCCGTACGTCGACGTCCTCATCGCCTCCGACGACGAACTGCCGCTGTGCCTGCCGTCGGGCACCGCGGAGAAGTGCCTCATCGACCGGGGCGTCCGCGAGGTCGTGGTCAAGCTCGGCGCGCAGGGCGCCACGGCCCACACCGCCGAGGGCGAACTCCACGCTCCCGCACGCGAGGTGCGGGCCGTGGACGCGGTGGGCGCGGGCGACGCGTTCGTCGCCGGCTATCTGTCGGCCCTGCTCGACGGCACGGACGTACGGGCCCGCCTGACCCGCGCGGTCACGACGGGCGCGTTCGCGGTGACGACCCCCGGCGACTGGGAAGGCGCACCGACACGGGCGGAGCTGAACCTCCTCGACACAGCCGAGGGAACGGTGCTCCGCTAACGCCTACCGACACCCGCTGGGCGGGGGCCGTCCGCCACGGGCCCCGCCAGGGAGCCGCCCCGGGGAAAGCGCCCGCCAGGGCAGCTTTCAGGGGCGCGGGGAACTGCGCGACCAGCCACATCCAACCCGCAGACGAACCCCACCCCGTCCCCCAACGGCGCGCCCTCAGCCGCAGCAACCCCCACCACAACAACCGCCACCGCCACCGCCGCCGGTGCCGCCGGCAGGCGCCGCGGCCGACCCGCCGACGGCCACGGCGGAAAGCAACTTCACCGTGTCCTCGTGCCCGCCGGGGCACACCGCCGGGTCGGCCGACTCGGCCATCGGACGGCTCAGTTCGAAGGTCTCACCACAGGACCGGCACCGGTACTCGTATCGAGGCATGGCCCCAGGTTAACGGGGCCCCACCGCCTCCAGGAACGCCCTGGCGATCTCCTCCCCCGCCGCGACCCCGCGCTCGGCAAGCACCGTGAGGCCCGGCGCGACGAACCCCGTGTCGGCGAGCTCCCCGTGGCCGGGCCGCCAGGAGCGGTCCGCCGCGAGCAGCAGGTCGGCGTCGAGCAGCGAGTCCCCCGCCGCGAGGACCTCCGTCGCGCCGGCCCGCCGCGCGACCTCCCGTACCGCCGCGCTCTTGGTGAGCGGCTTCGGCACGGCGTAGAGCTTGCGCCCCTGCAACGAGACGGTCCACCCGCGCTCCTCGGCCCAGACGGCGAGCTCCTTCACCCACTCCCCGGGCAGCAGCGCGCGCTCGACGACGAGGTACGCGAAGAGGTCCTCGGCGACGCGTTCCTTGAGCAGCCAGGCCGGGTCGGCGGTGCGCACGAGGTGGGCGCGGACCTCGTCGAGCGTGGCGCACTCGGCGGCGAGGCGGCGGTCGACCGCGGCCCGCCAGTCGGGGTCGGAGACGCCGTCGACGAGCAGGTGTCCGCCGTTGGCGCAGATCGCGAACTTCGGTGCGGGGCCGGGGAGATGGATGCGCCCGTACTGTTCGCGGGTCCGGGTCGTGGTCGGCACGAAGACGGCGGTGCGGCCCAGCTCGTCGAGGAGCCCGGCGGCGGTCTCGGTGACGTACGACAGCGGCTTGCCCTCGTACACCTCGACGCAGAGCAGGCGCGGCGCCTCGGCGTCGGGCATGGCCAGGCCGAGGGCGGCGGTGGAGTAGATGAGGGTGCGGTCGAGATCGCTGGCGATCACCAGGGTGCTCACTTGGCGGTCACCGCCCTGCCGTCCGCGCCCGTCGCGCCGCGCGTGTACTTGGGGTGGATCAACCCGACGCAGGTATACGGGAGTTCACCGACCTCCTCGACGGGGACGCCCCGCTGCTCGGCGAGCAGCCGTACGTGGTCGAGGTCGGCCCCGGCGCCCGCGCGGGCCAGGATCTTCCAGGGGACGCGGCGCAGCAGCACACGGGTCGTCTCGCCGACGCCCGGCTTGACGAGGTTCACGTCGTGGATGCCGTACTCCTCGCTGATGCGCTCGACAGCGGCCCAGCCTTCCCAGGTCGGCGTGCGGTCGGCGGAGAGCGCCTCCTTGACCTGCGCGTCCACCGCGTCGCCGACGTCCGTGAAGCGTGCGGCGATCGCGTCGACGAAGTCGCCGGACACGTCGGCTCCGGCGAGCTCGCGGTAGAACTTCGCGCCGTGGAAGTCGTCCGGGCCGACCAGGTCGGCGCGGAGCACGGTGCGCGAAATGAGCCCGGAGACCGTGGAGTTGAGGCAGGCGGAGGGGATGAGGAAGTCCTCGCGGGTGCCGTAGGTGCGGACGCACGAGCCGGGGTCGGCGAGCACGGCGATCTCCGGGCTGAACCCGGCGGCGCCGCCCGCCGCCTCGAACTCCTCGACGGCGTCGGCCAGTTCGCGGGTGATCGCGCCCTTGCCGGTCCAGCCGTCGACGAAGACGATGTCGGCCGGGTCGTGGTGGGCGGCGAGCCAGCGCAGCGCGTTGGCGTCGATGCCGCGGCCGCGGACGATCGACACGGCGTAGTGCGGCAGGTCGAGGCCGTGCCGGTGGGCGGCCCAGCGGCGCATCAGGACGCCGACGGGGGTGCCCGCGCGGGCCAGGGAGACCAGGACCGGGCGCGGGGACCTCTCCGCGAGCACGGTCTCGGTGACGGTGCCGACGGCCTGCGCGATGCGGGCGGCGGACGTGTCGAGCGCGGCGCGGAACAGCTCCTGGTAGCGCTCGCTCGGCTGATACTCGACGGGCAGCGACTCGGCGTAGTGCGCGCCACCGCTCTGTATCGCCTCCTCGCGCTCCTCCGTGGGGGCTTCGAGCGTCACGTCCGAGAGGTCCTGGAGCAGCCAGCCGACGTCTTCGGGTGCGTACGAGGAGAAGGCGGGGCCGCGAAGGGGCTCGGGGAGCATGCGGGACCTTTCGGGGACGTACGAGGGGACGACGGCCAGCAGGACGTGTCCGGTGTGTGCGGAAAGCTGCGCCAACAGCCCGTCCGCGGCGTGCAGTTGAGGCGTGTCCGCGACCGAGTCCACGACGGCGACGACCGCGTCGAAGCCGCCGCCCGCGACGTTGTACGCGTACCGCGTGCCGGGGCCGTCGGCGGGGTCGTCGTGCGCGGGGAAGGCGAGGCGGGTGCGTATCGCGTAGCCGGGGTCGTCCACGGCGAGCACGGGCGAACGCGTCGTGGTGGAGAACCGCACCTCGCGGCCAGTGCGGCGCTCCAGCTCCACGCCCACCGCGAGCGGCGCGTACATCAGCTCCTCGAAACCGAGGACGAGCACGCGCCGCGCCCCGTCCGGCAGGGCCTTCTCGATCTCGGCCGCCATGTCCGGCAGCGCCGCGTCCAGGGCGACCCGGTGCGCGGGCGTGAAGCCGTGCCGTCCGCCGTCGGGGACGCCCGCGGGCCAGCCGAGCTCGACGCGCGTGACGGGACCGGGGCCGGGACCGTGTTCCCCGCCGGGCGGCGGGACGGCGCGCGTCTCGTACTCGGCGACCAGCGCCTGCCCCTTCTCCAGGACGCCGTCGGGCAGCCGCACCGTGCCGGACGCCGTGGCGATGAGGTCGACGCGCGCGCCGATCTCGCGGGCGAAGTCGGCGAGCCGCCCCCGGTCCGCGGGCGAGCGCATGTCGACCAGCGCCACTATCACGTACCGCTCGCGGGGGAAGCGCTCGTGCAGGGCGCGGATGGTGTTGAGGACGGTGTTGCCGGTGGAGAACTCGTCGTCGACGAGTACCAGGGGTCCTTCGCCGGCGAGCAGCCGCGGGTCCTCGGGCAGCAGCAGGTGCGAGGTGGCGTGCGAGTGGGACTCCTCGAAGCCGCCCGCGCGCTCGACGCCGTCGACGGGGCGCCGGGTGGAGTGCAGGTAGGGCGCGAGGGCGACGCCGTCGGCGACCGCGTGGCCGAGGCCCGTCGCGGTCTCCGCGTAGCCGAGGACGACGGCGCGCCGGGCCTCGTCGTCGCCGAGCAGCTCCCGCACGCGGACGCCGAGGCCGCGCCCGGCCGCGTACACGACCGAGGGGCGCTGGGGGACGTGCTTGCCCAGGACGTTCGACACCAGGAGGTGGGCCCGCTTGGGGTTGCGGCGCAGGGCGAGGCCGAGCAGGCCGCGCAGCGACGGGTCGCCGTCGAGCCCGACCCCGAGCCGCTCGGCGACCCAGCTCCCCGACCACACCGTCGACTCCGGTATCGCGTCTTCAGTCACGTACGTCATGTCCTTACGTTCGTCGGCCGGGCGACCGGCACCTTCATCGGCCGGGGGGTCCGGCCTTTCAAGCGGGAAGTCCCGCGGTGAGCAGCTCCACGAAGCCGATGTCCGCCCTGGCCACGCCGAAGACCTCGGCGCGCCGCAGGGTCCGCTCGGCCCAGGCGCGGTGCGGCTTCACCTCGTTCATCTTGTTCGTGTACGAGGAGCGCAGCACCCCGCCGCCGCCCCGCTCGGGCCTGAGGATGTCCTCGGCGTCGCTGAACTCCTCGTGGCTGACCACGGAGAGCGCGTGCACGGGCAGCACGTGCGAGGGGTGGATGCAGGTCTTGCCGAGCAGGCCGTTGGCGCGGTCGAGCTCGATCTCGCGGAGCAGCCCGTCCATGTCGTGCTCGATGAGGGCCTGGCGGAGTTCCTCGGCCCGGCTCTCCAGGAAGGGGCTGCGGCGCAGCTGCGGCTTGAACATCCGCTCCTGGACGCGGAAGTACTCCCACACGGGCCCGGTCACGGTGAAGCCCGTGCCGTCGGCCCTGCCCAGCACGTTGACGACGTCGGCGATGACGGAGGCGACGATCTGCACGTCGTACGCGGTCATGTCCGGCGGTCTGCGCAGTCCGTACGCCGAGCAGAAGTCGGTGACGCCGAGGCGCAGCGCGAGGACCCGGTCGCGGTACTTGTCGACGGTGCGGGCGATGCCGGCGAGGGTCTCGGCGCGGCTCTCCAGGTGCATCAGCTCGGGCGACTCCAGGACGGGCATGGCGAAGAGCCGCCGGCCGGGGCCCGTGGGTCCCGCCGGGAGCGCCGCCTCCGCGGCCGCCACCGCCTCCAGGAACGGGACGCCCCGCTCCTCGGTGAATTTGGGCAGTACGAATCCGGACAACAGCCGGACGCTCGTCCCGAGCCTGCGGACGAGGTCGGTTATCTGCCCGGCGGCACGGACCCGGATGAAGAGCAGCGGCGGCTCCACGTCCCGCTCCGCCAGGTCGGCGAACTGCCGGACCAGGTTCTCCTCGGCGTCGGCCACCTCCGCGTCGTCGATGGAATCCTCCAGGCAGACCACCATGGAGGTCACGCCGCGCGCGGCCTGCTTCATGATGTCGTCCGCGAGGCGGGGGCGGGTGGCCGGGCTGTAGAGGGTGGCGCCCAGGGCGGACGCGAGCAGGTGGGGCGGGGAGTCCGCGGTGAAGGCACACGGCTCCCGGTGGAAGAGGCGCTGACGCACCTCTGGGGCGATGTGCCCGAAATGACGCATGTGACTCCCTTGCTATCGCCTGTTCCGTCGACGTGGGCCGTTTGGAGGTGGCCGGTAATAGTACGTAGAGACGGGTGCCGGGGGTTCCCTCCGGGCATGAACTTCAGGTAACCCGGCCATGTCACACATGCCCACCACACCACCGTCGCACGTTCGCGGCACCCGCAGGTCAGGAGGCTGATGACGCGACCGGGAGCTTCGGCCCCCCGTGTTGTCCCACTCGTGCGGGGGAAGGCAGGATGACCGTATGACGCACGCGATGTTGAAGGGGTCGAACGTCCCTCTCGAAGCCTCGGCCGTCCGCGCCGTGCTGCGCTGGGCCCCGGGACAGGGCGTCCCCGACGTCGACGCGTCGGCACTGCTGCTCGGCGGCGACGGCCGGGTCCGCTCCGACGAGGACTTCGTCTTCTACAACCAGCCCCGTCACCCCGGCGGCAAGGTCTGGCGGCTCGGCAAGAAGCGGGTCGCCGAGGGGCTCACCGACACCATCCAGACGGATCTGGCGGGCCTGGATCCGGCCGTGGACCGGGTGCTCCTCGCCGCGTCGGCCGAGGGCGTCTCCTTCGAGCATGTGCCCGCGCTGCGGATCCTGCTCTTCGACGCGGCGGTCGCCGAGGGCGAGCCGCTGGCCTACTTCGACATCACGCCGCAGACCGGCGAGGAGACCGCGCTGATCTGCGGGGAGCTCTACCGCCGCGGTGAGGGCTGGAAGTTCCGCGCGCTCGGCGAGGGGTACTCCAACGGCCTGGAGGGGCTCGCCTCCGACTTCGGGATCTCCGTGGACGACTCGGACTCCGGCGCCCCGGAGCCCGCGCCCACCCCCTCGACGTACTTCCCGCTGCCGCCCCAGCAGCCCGTGCCGCAGCACCCCCAGCCGTCCGCCGCCCAGCCGGCCCCGCAGACGCCCCCGCAGCCCGCGTACGGCTATCCGCCCGAGCCACCGCGCCACCCGGCGCCCCAGCCCGCGTACGGCTATCCGCCGGCGGCGGCCACCCAGCCCGCCCCGATGGCGCCGCCGCCCCCGGTCGCCCAGCCGTCGTACGGCTATCCGCAGCCGGCGACGCCGATGCCGGACCCGAACTTCCGGCTGCCGCCGCAGGGGCCGCAGTTCCTGCCCCGCTGAGGGCGCGGACCGGCCCGGCGACGCACACGGGGCTCAGCCCACCTTGGTCTTGTAGCCCCGGCCCCACTGCAGTCCCCAGCCGTACAGCCGGTCGAGCTCGGCCTGGAAGCCGTAGACGAACTTCACCTCGCGGCGCACGATCAGCTCGTTCTTCACGTTCTCGATGGAGACGACCGCGCAGGAGCGGGCCTGCGGCTGCCGCTCGTCCAGGTCGATCTCGATCCGCGGGCCGTTGCTGGGGTAGAGCGTGACCTTGGCCTGCGTACGGTCGAAGGCGGGTGTCTGGTCGTAGATGTACGCGAAGACCAGGAGCCGCTTGATGGACTCGCGGTGGTCGAGGTTGACGTAGATCGTCTCTCCGGACGGTGAGCCGAACCGGTCGTCGCCGCTGAGCTTCACGAACGGCGGGCCGTTCAGGTCCCCGAAGAAGCTGCCGAGGGGTTGCACGACGCCCTTGGTGCCGTCCATGAGCTCGTACAGGCAGCCGATGTCGAGGTCGACGTTGACCACGCCCTGCGTGTGCGCCTGGACCACGTCGGGCTGGAACAGCTTGAAGGGGTGCCGCAGCAGGCCGCCGCTCCGGGGCGGCTTGCCGATCAGGTCGGACGTACGCATCTGCCAGGACAGGTTGACGCGCAGGTTGCCGGTGGCCGCGCCCTGTTTGGAGAGCGAGACCGTCGGGTGCCGTTTGGTGAGTTCGATGGAGTTGCTGGCGGCGCTGCCCGATTCGAAGTCCATCGAGCGCCCGCGCCACAGACCGTCCCAGAAGGACATGCCGCCCCCAAGTGCCCTTGTGTGCCGTTGTGTGTCCGCGTGTGTCCCTGTGCTGCCTACGAAACCGACGGGGCGGCCGTGAGGACATCTCCTCGACGGCCGCCCCGCACAGAGCGTTCCTCACCCGGGCCGTCATCACACTCCGGAAACCGGAATCGGACAGCTCGGTGAGCGATTCAGTCAGTCTCAGACCCCTGACGACACCTGCGTCTTGTCACCGCTCGCGTTCCCCTCGGCCGCCGCGAGGCGCCGGTTGCGCAGCACGGACGAGACGAACGACCAGGCGATGAGGATGACGCCGACGGAGCCGGTGATGACCTCGTGGATCTCGTACTGGATGGTGATCAGGAGGATCACGGCGAGGGCGCCGATCGCGTAGTGCGCGCCGTGCTCCAGGTAGACGTAGTCGTCGAGGGTGCCCTGGCGGACCAGGTAGACGGTGAGGGACCGGACGTACATCGCGCCGATACCGAGACCCAGCGCCATCAGCACGATGTCGTTGGTGACGGCGAAGGCGCCGATGACACCGTCGAAGGAGAAGGACGCGTCAAGGACCTCAAGGTAGAGGAACATGAAGAACGCGGCCTTGCCGGCCATCACGACGGCAGGAACCTTCTTGCCGGACCGCTTGGCCTCTTCCTCCTGCTCGTGCTCGCGCTCCTCTTCCTCCTCCAGCTTGTTCTCGAAGTAGCCGGAGAGACCGCCGACGACGAGATAGGTGATCAGACCCGCGATACCGGAGATGAGGACCGTCTGTGCCTTGTCCACGTGGGTGCCACCGTGCTGGTGGGCCTGGGTGGCGAAGGTCATCGCGGTGACCATGAGCACGATGAGCGCGATGCAGACCGACAGCATGTCGACCTTGCCCAGCTTGGCGAGCGGGCGCTCCAGCCAGCCGAGCCACTTGATGTCACGGTCCTCGAAGATGAAGTCGAGGAAGATCATCAGCAGGAACATGCCACCGAAGGCGGCGATCGACGGGTGAGCGTCGGTGACCAGCTGCTGGTACTGGTCCTTGTCGTTGAGGGCGAGGCGGACCGCCTCGATCGGACCGGTCTTGGCACTGATGGCCACGATCACGACGGGGAAGACCAGTCGCATGCCGAAGACCGCGATCAGGACACCGACGGTGAGGAAGATCTTCTGCCAGAAGGCACTCATCTTCTTCAGGATTCCGGCGTTGACCACCGCGTTGTCGAAGGACAGCGAGATCTCGAGGATGGACAGGATCGCCACGACTCCGAAGCCGGTCCACCCCCCGTAGAGCACCGCGGCGACCAGGCCGAGCGCGGTCACCGCGAACGACCAGCCGAAGGTTTTCAGAATCACTGGTTACCCAATCGTGTGTGTACGGGCTCCCGTTTAGCGGTCTCCCCCGCGCCGGTCCCCTGCTTTACGAAACGTTGACCCCGAAGTCTAGAGCGATACCACGCAGGCCAGACGCGTACCCCTGCCCGACGGCACGGAACTTCCACTCTCCGCCGTACCGGTACACCTCGCCGAAGATCATCGCGGTCTCCGTGGAGGCGTCCTCGCTGAGGTCGTAGCGCGCGAGCTCCTGGCCGTCCGCCTGGTTGACGACGCGGATGAACGCGTTGCTGACCTGGCCGAACGTCTGCCCTCTGTTGTCCGCGTCATGGATCGAGACCGGGAAGATGATCTTGTCGCAGTCGGCCGGCACCTTGGAGAGGTCGATCAGCACCGACTCGTCGTCGCCGTCACCCTCACCCGTGAGGTTGTCACCGGTGTGCTCGACGGAGCCGTCGGGGCTCTTCAGATTGTTGTAGAAGACGAACCACTCGTCGCCCAGGACCCGGCCCGCGTTGCACAGCAGGGCGCTGGCGTCGAGGTCGAAGGGGGCGCCGGTGGTGGAGCGCGCGTCCCAGCCGAGGCCCACGAGGACCTGGGTGAGATCGGGTGCGGCCTTGGAGAGGGAGACATTGCCTCCCTTGGCGAGCGTGACGCCCATGGTGCTGGTCCTCCCCGTGGTGACGAGAGCCGTGCGCCCGCGGTGACGGGCGCACCAGGTGGTTGAGCACGTCCGGCGCCGCACCTCTGCGTGTGCGGCGCCGGACGGATGGCGCGGGGGCGTGCTCGGCTCAGACGTTGACGCCGAAGTCCTGCGCGATGCCGCGCAGGCCCGAGGCGTAGCCCTGGCCGACCGCGCGGAACTTCCACTCGGCGCCGTGGCGGTAGAGCTCGCCGAAGACCATGGCGGTCTCCGTCGAGGCGTCCTCGGAGAGGTCGTACCGCGCGATCTCGGCGCCGCCCGCCTGGTTCACGACGCGGATGAACGCGTTGCGGACCTGGCCGAACGACTGCTGGCGGTTCTCGGCGTCGTAGATCGAGACGGGGAAGACGACCTTCTCGACGTCGGCGGGGACCGCGGCCAGGTCGACCTTGATCACCTCGTCGTCGCCCTCGCCCTCACCGGTGGTGTTGTCACCGGTGTGCTCGACGGAGCCGTCGGGGCTCTTCAGGTTGTTGAAGAAGACGAAGTTCTGGTCGCTGCTGACCTTGCCCTCCGCGTTCGTCAGGATCGCGCTGGCGTCGAGGTCGAAGTCCGTACCGGTGGTGGTGCGGACGTCCCAGCCGAGGCCGACCAGAACCGCGGTCAGGCCCGGTGCCTCCTTGCTCAGCGATACGTTGCCGCCCTTGCTGAGGCTGACTCCCACGAGTCCTCCCAATTGGTGTCCAGGGGCGGGGAGCCCCAAGCGTTGCGTTGCCATCGGATCAACGTGTGGATCCTAGTGACCGGTTCCCGGCCGCGAGCGAAAACGGGGCTTGCTCAGAGCGTTTCGAGGGCCTTGACGTACTCATTCAGGTCACGGGCGTCCGGCAGGCCGTTGACGACGCTCCAGCGCACCACGCCCTCCTTGTCGATGATGAAGGTGCCGCGCACCGCGCAGCCCTTCTCCTCGTCGAAGACGCCGTACGCGCGGGAGACCTCGCCGTGCGGCCAGAAGTCGGAGACCAGCGGGTACTCCAGGCCCTCCTGCTCGGCGAAGACGCGCAGCGTGTGGATGGAGTCGTTGGAGACGGCGAGCAGCTGGGTGTCGTCGTTGACGAACTTCGGCAGCTCGTCGCGGAGCGCGCAGAGCTCGCCGGTGCAGACGCCGGTGAACGCGAACGGGTAGAAGAGCAGCACCACGTTCTTCTCGCCGCGGAAGTCGAAGAGCCGCACGGTCCTGCCGTGGTTGTCCTTCAGCTCGAATTCCGGGGCCTCGGTGCCCACCTCGATCGCCATGAATACGCATCCCTTCGACGGGGCCCCTCGGCTGGGGCCGTTCGGGTGACACCCACCCTACTTGCGGGGATCTACGCCTTTCGGGGGCTCGGCACATGCGTGAGGCCCCCGCCGACGGATGGTCGTCGGCGGCCCAGCGCCGGGACGAACGGGAGACCAGCTGGAGGCCGCGCCCGCCCTCGTCGTC